>JBMOIA010000001.1:0-48369 GCA_049317565.1 Terrimicrobiaceae bacterium
TCGAGGGCGATGAAGGTGATGGTGGCGCCGGCGCGGTTGCCGTTTTTCAGGAGGAAGGGGGAGGCGCGGAGGAGGATGGTTCCGCCGTCCCCGGCCGGGAGGCGGCGGATGGCGCGTTCCGCGCCGGAGAGGACTTCGCGGGCGGCTTCGGCGGCGGCGGCGAGGAGCGGGTGGGCGAGCGCGGAGATGTTGCGGCCGGTGTCGTGCGGAAGGAGGCCGGTGCGGCAGGCGGCGGCGGGGGTGAAGCGGCGGATGTTGAGTTCGGTGTCGAGGAAGAGCGTGGCGATGTCGGAGCTGGAGATGAAGTTGTCGAGGTCGTCGCGGGCCTTGGTGAGTTCCTTGATTTTCGTCTGGTGCTCGATGTTGAGGGTCTGAAGTTCCTCGTTGAGGCTCTCGAGTTCCTCGTTGGTGCTGTGGAGTTCTTCGTTGGAGGCGTGGAGCTCCTCGTTGGTGGTCTGGAGTTCCTCGTTGGTGGCCTCGAGGGCCTCGATGGCGGCCTTGAGGCCGGCGCGGCTTTCGCGGAGGTCCTCCTCGAGTTCGGAGATGCGCTGCATGCTGTCGCCGGGGCCGAACTCGGATTCCGCGCCCGCTGATTTTTTCGACCTGTCGTCGATGAAGACGAGCAGGAGCGGGCGTTTGGCGTTCGCGGGCTGGAAGGTTTCGACGACGAGGCTGGCGCCGGAGCCGCCGGGGGCCTTGAGGCGTGTGTAGCGGAAGGGCTTGCCGGTGGACGAGGCCTTCGACGCGGCGTTCGAGAGGGCGAGGGAGAGGTTTTTCGGGAGGAGGTCGGCGAGGACGATGGAGGCGCGGCCCTGGCGCGGGGCGGCGTAGCGGGCGGTGTCGCCGAAGGAGTAGAGGATTTCGAGTTTGTCGTTGAGGACGAAGCAGGCGCTGCCGATGTTGGCAAGGATGCGGCTGGCGAGCGCCTCGTCGAGGTGCGGCGGAGGCTGGCTCTCCGGGCGGGTGCCGGGTGGCGGGAGTGCGGGGGTGCAGAACGAAGTGAAGCGGATGGGGTCCGGGGAAAAATGGCTGGAGGTGGTTTTTTTGAAGAAGAGGTGGTGCTTGGAATCGATGTGGCCGAAGTCGTCCTGGAGTTCGCCGAGGGTTTCGCTGGAGCCGAGCATGAGGGCGCCCTCGTGGCGGAGGGAGAAGTGCATGATCGAGAGGGCGCGCTGCTGGGCGTGTGGGCGGAGGTAAATGAGAAGGTTCCGGCAGCAGAGGAGGTCCAGGCGAATGAACGGGGGGTCCTTGAGGAGGTTGTGGCGCGCGAACACGATGCGCTCGCGGATGTGGCGGGCGATCTGGAGGTGGCCGCCCTGCGGGGTGAAGTATTTTTTGGCGAAGCCGGGCGGGAGGGATTCGGCGATGGTGGAAGGGTAGGTGCCCTGGCTGGCGATGGCGAGGGCGCGGCGGTCGAGGTCGGTGGCGAAGATTTTGACGGGGAGGCCCTGCTCGCCGAGTTCCTCGAGCGCGTGGTCGATGAGCATGGCGAGGGTGTAAACCTCCTCGCCGGTCGAGCAGCCGGCGCACCAGACGCGGAGGGTGCGGCCGCGGGCGGCGCGGACCATTCCGGGGATGACGGTTTCCCGCAGGCGGTCGAACGCGGCGCGGTCCCGGAAGAACGAGGTGACGCCGATGAGCATGTCGTTCGCGAGGAGGTCGCACTCGGCGGGGGTGCGCTGGAGGTGGGTCGTGTATTCGCCGAAATCCGGGATGCGGCACAGGACCATGCGGCGGGCAATGCGGCGCGAGGCGGTCTCGGGCTTGTAGTCCGAGAGGTCGAACCCGGTGTGGCGCTTGAGTGTGGACTCCAGGCGGCGCATCCGTTCACTCGCGGGATCCGTGCCGGCCTTCGCGGGCGGGGCGTCCGCCTCGAGTGCGGCGAGGTGGGCGAATTCCGCCGCGAGGGCGGCGGGTGCGGCGGTGAAATCCGGCGCGCCGGAGAGGATGGCGGCCTCCGGCATGCCGCTGGCTGGTGCGGATTCCGGCGACTCGACGAGAACGAAGCCGCCGGCCTCCTTCACGGCGCGGGCGCCGCGGGCGCCATCGCTGCCATCACCCGAGAGAACCACCGCCACGGCGCGTGGGCCGAATTCGGAGGCGATGGAGGAAAGAAGGGAGTCGAGGGGCGCTGTGCCGCCGGGGGACGCGGCGAATTTGCCGTTGCGGACGGTCAACCCCGAGCCGGGCTGGACGAGGTGGATTCTACCGGGGCTGATGGGGGTTCCCGCCTTGGCTGCTGCGACGGGGAGCGGAAGTCCGTCCGGGGGCGCGGGGATTTTTCCTGGCGGACTGGGAGGGTCCTGGACTGCGGCGACAATGACGCAGTCCGGCGTGGCGGGCAGCGCGGCAAGGAACGCGTGGAGCGAATCCGGCGGCTCCGCCGAGCAGGCGATGGCCAGGACGGTGGGAGACGCGGAAGCGGTGAGGCGCGTTTTTTTCGGGGATTTTTTTGTCAACCGGCGTGCATGGGAGCATCAATCCGGTCGGAGAGCGACACTTTGCTGTGCAGTCCATTTCGCGGCGGCGGCAACCAATCCGGTGAGGCCGGGGGTTTCCATCTTTTCCTTGATGCGGCTGCAATGGGTATCGACGGTTTTCGGGCTCATGTTCAGGCGCGCGGCGATGAGGCGGGTGGGGACGCCTTCGCCGAGAAGCTTGAAGACCTCGAATTCGCGGGGGCTGAGGGATTCCGCCCCGGTGCGGTGGGTGCGGGACTTCGCGCCGATGAACTCGAGGAGGCGGCCAGCAGCGGACTCGCTGACATGGATGCGGCCGGAGAGGACGGTGCGGATGGCGCCGAGGATTTTTCCGCCCTCCTCGCTTTTCATCACATAGCCGCGGGCGCCGACCTCGAGGGCCCGCCGTGCGTAGGCGGCCTCGGAATGCATCGAGACGATGAGCACGGGGACGCCCGGGCAGCGGGCGGCGAGGTCCTGGACGAGTTCGAACCCGCTGCGGCCCGGCAGCGAGACATCGCACAGGACAAGGGACGGCGAGAGGCGGATGCAGGCCTCGAGGCCCGATGCGGCGGAATCCGCCTCGCCGCAGACTTCGATGTCGCGCTCGCAGCCGATGAGCATTTTCAGGCCCATGCGGGTCATGGGGTGGTCGTCCACCAGCAGGATGCGGTGGCGCCGGCTTTTTTTTCGGTTTTTCATGGCTTGCGGAAAACGCAGTGGACGCAGGCGCCGCCGCCCTTGGCCGAGATGACGCGGACGGTGCCGCCGAGGAGTTCCGCGCGGTGGCGCATGATTTTCATGCCCATGCCCCCGTGGCCGTTTCCATTACTATGGCCGTTGCCGCCGTTGTTGGGGTGGGGGAGCGGGGTGGCGGGGAGGCCGTTTCCGTTGTCCGTGACGGTGAGGATGCCCTCGGGGCCGGCGCAGTCGAGGAGGACGCGGATTTTCGTGGCGGCGCCGTGCTTGGTGGCGTTCTGGATGGATTCCTGCGCGATGCGGAAGAGGTTCGTGGCGGCGTCCTCGTCGAACGGCGGCAGGTGGCCCTTGAGGCGGAAGGCGCAGTCGATTTGGAAGAGTGAGGCGGAGTTCGCGGCGAGTTCCTCGAGGGCGATGTCGAGGCCGCCATCCTGAAGGGCGAGGGGCGCGAGGCCGCGGGAGAGGAGGCGGGTTTGGTGGATGGCCCGGGCGACGGCGGCGGCGGTCTCGGCGAGCTGCAAGGCGAGGGCTGCTTTTTTCATCCGGGCCTTCGACATCGCCTCGATGGAGAACCGGATGCCCGCGAGTTCCTGGCAGATTCCGTCGTGGAGGTCGTGGCCGATGCGGCGGTGCTCGCGTTCGCTGATGGCGACGAGGTCGCGTTCGAGGCGGCGGCGGGTGTCGATTTCCGCATGGAGTTCCTCTGCGGTCCTGCGGAGCATGGCGGTGCGCTGGGCGACGGTTTCCTCGAGCTCCTCCTTCATGCGGCCGAGCGAGACGAGCGCCTTCTCGCGGTCCGTGACATCGTTGATGAAGCAGAGGATGGAGAGTGGGGAACCGTCGGAGTCGAGGAGGCTGGAGAGATACCATTCGCCGAAGGAGACCTTGCCGTCGTGGCCGATGAAACGGCTGGTGACAAAGCTGCTCACCTCGCCGCCCGCGCGGAGGCGGTGGTAAACCTCCTCGAAGCGCCCGCGGTCCTCCGGGTAGAGGAACGAGAGGAGCAGCGAGGCGGTGCGGTCGTCGCCGGGCGGTTGGCTGTGGCCGAACATTTCCTCGGCCTTGTGGTTCCAGGAGAGGCAGCGTCCCTCGCAGTCGAATTCGACGACGGCGAGGGGGGAATTGTTCGCATGGTGCACGAGGCGCTGGCTGGCCTCCTCGAGGCGCATGTCCCCATGGTGGTGCGCAGTGGTGTCGCGGATGGTGGCGACGACCGAGGGCGCGCGGCCGGGGAGTTCCATGCAGGGCGCGGCGCGCATGGAGAAAAACCTGTTCCCGGCGGCGGTGAGCAGTTCGAACTCGCGCTCGAAGGTGCCGCCGAGACGCAGCGTTTCCGCGGTGATTTTTTCGAAGAGTGCGCAGACCGGTTCCGGCAGGCCGAGTTCGGCGGGGGTTTTGCCGGGGATGGTGGCGGCCGGGACGCCGAGGACATCCAGAGCGCGGTTGTTCGCGTAGAGGAAGCGGAGGTCGGCGCCGATTTCGAGGATGGTGTCCGGCGAGGCGTCGGCGAGCGTGCGGAAGTGGAGCAGTGAACCGAATAAAAAAGATAAAAAATGTTCGGGGATTATCATTTTTTATTTAGTTTAAAAATCGTTTCCGGATAGGGGTTATAAAAACGCAAAATCCTATTTTTGAAGGATAAAGCGTAAATTTGCCCCCCCCCGCGCGCGCGCAGAAAACCACATTTGATAAATTTTTTTCTGCATACAATCATCATACGCAGTTTCTGGCAGTAGTTGCTGAATTTTTTTTAAAAATGATGCTCATGCGGCCGAGGCCTTGAGGGAGCGGAGGCGGACGCGGAGGTTTTCGGCGAAGTTTTCGACGAGTTCGAAGGCGGTCTGGCGCGTTTCAAATTCGGTTTGCTGCGCGGAGCCGGGGCGCCATTCCTCGGTTTCCGAAACGCGGATGCGCGGGGAGTCGGCGAGGGCGGGCTGGGAGTCGGCGGCGGAGCCGAGCTCTGCGGCGTCGAGCGGGGGATGGCAAAAGAAGTCGATGCCGCGGGCGAGGCTTTTACGGCGGAGGTAGGTGGCCATGGAGAGCGCGGAGGGGCCGATGTGGTCGCCGAACAGCGCGAAGAGGGCGCACTGCCGGCCGCGGTTCAGCCACAGCCAGGCGTCCACCCACGCGCGGAAGGCCGGGGGCACGCCGTCACGGGCGGATGCGGAGACGATGACGACATCCGCGCTGGAGGCGGCCGAGGCGGCCTGGGCGCGGTTGTCGGCCATGCCGAGGAGGCCCATGTTCCAGACATTGACATCGAAGGACGGGTCGCCCGGAACCTCGCCGCGGAGGAACTCGCAGGCGCGGAGGGCGCGCGCGGCGGAGACAAGGTTCTCGTAAACGATGGCGATGCGGAATTTCCTGGCGGGCGGATTCGCGCCGGCGATGCCGGAGCACTGTTCGATGAGGTGGTCCATGGATGGTTGGTCGGTTGGTTTTGGTTGTGGTGCCCGGTGCGGGCGGCGGCCGGTGTTATGCGCCGCGGGAGCGCGCAGCTCCATGGGGTGAAGCACCCATACGGTCCGGAAGGGCTTTAGCGGCTGCCGCGCGGGGCGGGTTGGGGTTTTTCCCCCATGGTTTGGCGCAGCGCCGCCGCGCTAACGATGCGTGTGTATGAACCACCAAGAAATGGAAACAGCCGAACAACTGGAACTCTTCGATATCGTGCCCGACCGGCCGCTGCCGCCGCCGAACCTGCCGTGGCGCGGGCACACGGACCCGCATGTGGAGTGGCTGCGGCAACAGTCCGAGGACCAGCTCCGCATCCTGGTCGAAATCCTGCAAAACACACCGGGATTCCGCAGGCCATGACGGCGGGCGCGGGAACTGCGGAGGGCGCCATCCGGCCGGCGGCGCGGATTTCGGAAAAATCCCGGCAGCCGAGGGCGGAGCGGATCATCACGGAACTCTTCGCCGAGGCGGACATCGAGATCGGCGGCGTGCGGCCGTGCGACATCCGGGTGAACGACGCGCGGTTCTTCCGGCGCGTGCTGGCGGACGGCACGCTCGGGTTCGGCGAGTCCTACATGGAGGGCTGGTGGGATTGCGACGACCTGGAGGAACTGTGCTACCGCGCGATCCGGAGCAAAATCCACGCGCGGTTCCAGCCGAGCCTGCGCGCTCTGGTGGAGGTCTCGCTCACGCTGTTGCTGAACCTGCAGACGCGCATGGGCGCTCGTGTGGTGGGGCGGCGGCATTACGACCTCGGGAACGATTTTTTCGGCGCAATGCTCGATCCCTCGATGCAATACTCGTGCGCGTATTTCCACAACACGGCGGACCTCGCCACGGCGCAGGAGTTGAAGATGGAATTGATCTGCCGCAAGCTCGGGCTCTCGCCCGGCATGCGCGTGCTGGACATCGGGTGCGGCTGGGGCGGCCTCGCGCGCCACATGGCGACGAACCACGGCTGCGAGGTCGTGGGACTCACGATTTCGGCAGAGCAAAAAAAATACGCGGATGTGCTGTGCGCGGGGCTTCCCGTTGAAATCCGGCTGCAGGACTACCGCGACGCGGATGGGGAGTTCGACCGCATCGCGAGCGTCGGGATGTTCGAGCATGTGGGGCCCAAGAACCACGGCGCCTACATGCGCGCGGCGCGGCGGCTGCTCAAGGGCAACGGGCTTTTCCTCCTGCACACGATCACGGCGAACGAGGCCTCGCCGATGTGCGACCGGTGGATCTCGAAATACATCTTCGCGAATTCCGCGCTGCCCACCGCATCGCGCGTGCTGCAGGCGGCGGAGGGTCTGTTCGTCGTCGAGGATCTGCACAACCTCGGGCAATACTATGTGCCCACGCTGCGGGCGTGGGAGGCCGGCTTCATGCGGTCGTATGCGGACTTCCGCTCGCGGTTCGGCGAGGAGTTCGTGCGGATGTGGCGGCTCTACCTGCTGAGCTGCGCGGGAGCGTTCCGCGCCCGGAGCCTGCAGGTGTTCCAGTTCCTGCTCTCGCCGGAAGGCGTGGAGGGCGGGGAGCCGCTCCGCATCCAGTGAACCTTTCCGAGCGGGGCGGGGAAGACCCCATACAATCCCCGCCCCGCCGGAAATAGGGTCCGCGCCGTGAAAACCAAACCCTCTTTTATAATGCTCCCGGCGATGGCGGCGGCTTTTGCGGCCGTGCTGGCCGGACCGCTCCGCGCGGCGGAGAAATCGTTCGAAACCCCGTTTGTCCCGCCCGGCGGCGGGCGACTCGGCGGCGCACTTGCGAAAAAGGAATTCGCATTCCGGCTGCCGGAGCATGTGCGTTACAGCGGGGGCAGCCGGCTCGCGCTTTCTTGGCGCTCCTCGCCGCTCCTGCTGGACTCTTCGACCCTCACGGCGTCGCTCAACGGGCGGCAGCTCGGCAGCGCGCGGCTCGGCCACGCTCCGGAGGCCGGTGAGTCGCAGGGCGGTGGATCCCTCGCCGTGGAAATTCCGGACGGCGTGCTGCAACCGGGATGGAACCGTATCGCGGTGGAGTGCCTGCTGCAAACGACCCAGGTGCCATGCCGCGATGTGGACAACCCCGCGGCATGGGTGGACCTCGACGAGGCGAGCGGGGTTGCTGTGGAGTATGAAACGCAGCCGATCTTTCCCGAGCTGCAGCGCTTCCCGCACTCGGTGGCGGAAACGGTGCTGATGGAATTGCCGGAGTTCCGGGCGTCCGGAGAAGGCGTCCCCGAGCCTGTTGTCTCGATCCTGCTGCCATGGGATGCGGGCGACTCGGAACTCCGGTGTCTGGTGATTGCCGCCGCGCGGGTGGGACAGACCGGCTACACGCCGCGCGACGCGGTGGGCGTGGGTGACATTTCGGAATTCGCGGCGGTCTCCGCTCAGCGCAACGGCATCCTCATCGGTCTGCGCGAGGAGTTGTTGGAACTTCCGCTTCCGCCTTCGGCGGCCGGTTCGCTGGAGCGGTTGGGCGATGGCGAGGGACTCGTAGCGGAGGCGATCATGGGCAAGGACGGGGGGCGTCAGACGCGGTGGGTCGTGGTTTCCGGCGCCGACCCGGCAGGGCTCGAGCGTGCCGCGCTCGCTCTGGGGAATTCCGTGGCGCTGCGCAACGCGCCATCGAATTCATGGATTGTTTCCGCGGACCCGCAGATTTCGCCGATCGCCGAAAAGCTCGCGCACCCGCCGGTCGGTCCGGTGCGGCTCGATACGCTGGACGGGGGCGGTATCGCGATGAAAGGTGTTTTCCGCAACGCCGCGTCGCGCACGGTGCATTTTCCGCCCGGATACGAAACGGTGGGCGGGGGATTTTTCGAATTGGATTTCAGCCACGCGGAGAACCTCGCGGGAACCTCGGCGCTCGAGGTGAGGTTGAACGACACGGTGCTCGGGGGCATATCGCTGGATGCGGGTAACACGGGCGCGGCCAAGCGGCGCATCGCCATTCCGGCGGGAATTTCCGGGCGCGACCCGTCGTTGCTCGCTGTCTCGAGCTACCTCGACATCGGCAGCGTGGACTGCACGCACCGGAACAGCGAGCGGGCGTGGCTGGACATCGCGGGCGGATCGTTGCTCGACATCAAATCCTCTCCGCTCCGCATCGATGATCTGCGCAAACTCGACAGAATCTGCCTGCGCGACGCGTTCCTGCGGCGCGCGGCCATCGTCGCCCCGGCGGAACCGGGCGGCGATCGCGACGGGATGCTCAAGTCGCTTGCCATGGACCTCGGCTCGCGCCTCACGCAAATGCCGGTGCTGTGGCCGCAGGTGGCCACCTACAGCGGCATCACTCCGCCGGACGCTGCGCGGCTTCGCGGGAGGTCGGGAATCGTGCTCGGCTCGGCGGACCAATGGGCGGAGGCGCTCGGCCCGAAAACGCGACTCGTGGTGGAGGAGTCCGCTTCGGATTCCGAAAGACTGGTCATGCGCGGCGAGGATGTGCCGAAGGATTCGTTCGATCCCGGGCTGGTCTTCGCGCAACTGCTGCCGTCGCCCTGGTCGGGCGGCGAGGTGTTCGCTGCAGTGGGAGGGATTTCGGGATATGGCGGTGACAATGCTGTGGCGATGCTCACCGATCCTGGAATTTCCGATCGGCTCGGTGGAACCGTAGCCGCCTACGACGGCCGGTCGGTGGTCACCTACGATGTGCGCACGATCCAGGAGGCTTCGCTCGCGGAGGAATTCCGCGGGGCGTTTGCGTTCGGAGGCGGCACCGATCCCGAGCAGCAGGTCATTCAAAAGGCGGAGGCCGGGCTTGCGGCCGCGAACCACAGCGTCTGGGTGCTCTCGGTGGCGATAGCCGTGCTCGGCGCGCTGTTCGTTTCGCAGCGGTTACTAGTCCGCCGCCGCAAAAAGAACGGCAAACCCAGCGAGGGGAGCGAACTGTGAGGCGCGCTGCGTCGATTGCAGTGTTGGCGGCGCTTCTGGCCGTCGAGGCGGGCGCCAAAACATTGGTGATCTTCGATACCCCGGCGAAACCGTTTTCGATGGTGGACGAGGTCGCTCCGGTGGCAATTTTGCTCACGCGGTTCGATCCGGCGCCGTTGCGCAAGGCGGCCGCGGAGATCACGACGCAGGATATCACCGATGCCGACCGCGTGGTTTTGGTCGGCGTCGCCGGCGTGCCGAAACTTTCCAAGGAAGTCCTCGCCGCGCTCGAGGGCAAGCCGTTGCTCGGCATCGGCGCTGCGGCGTCACTCGCGGCCGGAGCAAGCGGTGAAAGCAAACCGAAGGCGGTCGCCGGCGGGCATGTGGTGCTGGGGGATTCCGAGTGGGAGGCGAGGATAGATCCATTCTACGCATCGGCGCCCGCTGGCGCGGAGGCGACGGCGAATGTCGTCCGGGACGGGAAGGCGCAACCGCTTGCGTGGAGCAAGGGCGATCGGTTCGGGTTCGGCGCCTTGCCGGGTGCCCCGCCGTTGTCGGATATTTTCAGCGACCTGCTGGTGGATTTTTACGGCGCGCCGGGGAAACCCGCCGCGATGTATTTCCTTGTCGAGGATTTCAACCCGTCGTCCGGGAGTGCGGCGCTGCGGCGGCTTTCCGATTACTTCGCGCACCTCGGCGTGCCGTTCGCCGTGTCCACTCAGGTGCGGAATGTGCCGCAGGGGACCGCGATCGAGCCGAGGGAGGAATTCCTCGCGGCGCTGCGCCACGCGCAGTCGCGCGGCGGCGTTGTTCTTTTGCGCGGGGCGGATTCGGCTGCGGACATCGAGAAGTTCCGCGCCGACGGCATCGCGCCCGCCGGGTTCGACGATGCCCCCGCGGCCGTGGGCCTTCCGCTCCACACCGGCCGGATTTCCTACAAGCCATCGCCCGATTCGGAGCCGGAGCCGTTCCCCGCATCCACCGCGCTGCTGCTGCCGGACGGGGCGAAGTTGCTCCCCGCGAATGTGCGCGGGGGCGCGGATGGCGTGGCGCTCGATGTGGTGGCCGAACGCATCCGCGGGATCGCCTCCATGCGCGGCGGCGTGGCCGGCGTGGTGATCCCCGCCTGGCTGCCATTCCAATCCATGCGCGACATCGCCGATGCCGCGCGCTCCTCGGGCGTCCCCGTGGCGGAACCCCTGATCCTTTCCCAACAATGAAAACCATTCCCCTGATCCTCGCCGCTGCCGCGGCGGCCGCACTGCCCGTTCGCGCGCAATCCGCGGACCCCATCCAAAAATCCATGCAATTTTCCAACGAGGGCCGGCACGGCGAGGCGGTCCGCATCCTGGAGGAGGCCGCAGCCGCGGAACCTGGCAACGAAGCGCTTTCGTTCCGCCTGGCGACCGCGTTGGTTTTCGAAAGGCGACCCGCTGAAGCCCGCGCGCGGTTCGAGCAGTTGTCGCGCTCGTGGGATTCCCAAATCGCTTCCATGGCTGCGTCCAGCCTCGCCGCGCTCGACAAGGCGGAAGCGGAGGAACGCATTGCCCTCGCAGCCCCTCCGTCCGCCGAACAAATCCGCCGCGAACGCGAATACGCCGAAAGGAAGGCGCGCCTCGAACGCCAGCAGGCGGCCTATGACCTCGCGGCATCGGGCAGCGATGCGGAGGCGGTGGCGGCTATCGGGGCGCTTGAAGCGCGCGGCGAGGCCTTGCCCGACATGGTCCGCGCGAAGGCGGCCGCTCTCGATCGCCTCGGCGACACCGCGGGCGCGGTGGAGGTTTTGCAACGCCTTTGCGAAACGGAAAACCCGGCGCGCGAGACGCGGGCGCAGTTGGCGGCCTTGCTCCGCAGGGAGGGAGACCACGAGGAGGCGTTCGGGATTTGGCAGGACCTCCGGGACAACCACGGCGACACGGACGAGGGGCGGATGGCCGCGCGGGAGATCGCGGCACTTGCGCCGCCGCTCAACCTGGAGCGCTGGTCCTGGGGGGAACTCGACCTCTACACCGCCTACCTCTCGCGATACGGGATCGGTGTTGGCGGCGGGCGGTTGAGGCAGGGGACATTCGTCCCCGGTGCGCGGTGGATCGAGCCGTTTGTCCAAGCCGATTTCACGCTCGATTCGAGCAGCGCGGTGTCCAACCAAGGGATTGCCACGATCTACAACGAGAACCTCGCCGGCTTCCATGCCGGGGCCCGTATCAGGCCTTTCGCGGACCAGAGCTTCACCCTTTATGTGCTCGGCGGCGTGCAGAACAACCTGCGCGGCGTGGACCGCTATCCCGGAATCTGGTTTGCGGAATTGGTAACCGGGTTGAACGGGTTTTGGGCCTGGGGACCCGGAAAGGAATGGGCGTTCGCCGATCTCGAAACCGAATCGCCCGGCGGGATGCCGCCGTTGCCGCCCGACGGGGTGAATTGGATTCCGCACGCTTGGGGACCGGTAAGCGCCAGGTTCGATTGGTTCACCGAGGCCGGGTTCGACGCGTCCTACTACACGCGGCTTTCCGATTGCATCGGGTATGTGCAGGCGCGGCAGGGGTTCCGCCTGCTGCAACTCGGCCGCGCCGGGGCGGTGGACGCCTACGCCCTCGCCAATGCCGCGATGGATACCGGCGGGAGCTACTATGACAACTATTTCGAGGGCGGTCCCGGCATGCGTTTCGTCGCGGCTCCGGTGGGCGCTGCGATTTTCACGACGAGCCTGGACTATGTCCTTGGCGCCTACCTCGGGCCGAATGCCGGCGACTCGCGCGGATCCGCCAGGGCGACCTACTCGGACTTCCGCATCACCGCCTCACTGTCACTTCGCTGGTGAACGCCATGGATACGCTGCACGCGGTTTTTCTTGTCTTGGCCTACACGGCGGCCATCGGGTTTTTCGTCTTCGGGGTGGACGATGTGTTTTTTGACATGCAGTTCCTCCGCCATCTCTTGAAAACACGGCACCGCCGTCCGCTCACTCCGGCCGAATTGGCGCAGGAACCGGAGCGGCTGGTGGCCGTGTTCATCCCGGCGTGGAACGAAGGTGGCGTGGTCAATAAAATGGCCGACTACGCCGCGCGCACGCTCCTCTACGAGCGCTATGATATTTTTATCGGGGTTTATGCGAACGATGCGGAGACCAACCGCTGCGTGGACAGTCTGGTCACTTCCTCCGGGCGCATCCACAAGGCGGTTGTGCCGCATGACGGTCCGACCTCGAAGGCGGATTGTCTGAACTGGATTTATGCCGCGATGAAGGCTGCGGAAATCCCCGGCCGGCGTGAATACGAAATCATCGCGCTGCACGACGCGGAGGACATCCTGCACCCGCTCACACTCAAGGTTTACAACCGGCATGTGCCGCGGGAATACGACATGGCTCAACTCCCGGTTCTTCCGCTCGAGCTTCCGCCGCTGACGCACTGGGTCGGAAATTCCTACATCGACGAATTCAGCGAACTCCATGTGAAGGACATGTTCAGCCGCACGGTGGTGGGTGGTGTGGTCCCGTCCGCCGGTGTCGGAACAGCTTTTTCGCGCCGCGCCATCGAACACCTCGCCTCCCTCCGCGGAGACGGGCCGTTCGCGGTGGAAAGCCTCGCCGAGGACTACCTCGTCGGCCTCCAACTCCGCCGCGCGGGCTTCCGTGTGGGTTTCATCGACAGCAGGGTCGAACGCCGGTTGCCATCGGTCGGTGGCGCCGGGCCGCGCACCGTGTCCGAGCGCATCGCGGTCCGCGAGAGGTTTCCGACGCGGTTTTTTGCCGCCGTGAGGCAAAAGACGCGCTGGATCATCGGCACCGCATTCCAAGGATGGGAGCACGGCGGTTGGGAGGGCAGCAGCGCGGTGAAATACACGCTCGTCCGTGACCGTCGCGCTCCGGTGGTCCACACGGTCAACGCGGCTGGTTATTGCGTGGTGGCCTACATGCTCGCGGAGTTCGGCGTCCGGCACACGCCGCTCTCGAACGCGATTTTCATCAAGCCGCTGATCGGTGCGGACACCATGCTTTGGAATATCGTGCTCGCGGATACCGCGCTGCTGCTCTACCGCGTGGGGCAAAAGGCCGCATGCGTTGCGGAGGTTTACGGAGCGAAGCAGGCCTTTTTTTCCCTGCCACGCTATCCGGTCTCGAGCTTCATCAACATGGCCGCCACGCTGTGGGCCTCGGTCCTCTACACGCGCCACAGGGTCTTCAAGAGCCCGCTTGTCTGGGCGAAAACGGCGCACACCTTTCCTGGGACGCGGGAACTGGGCGAATTCCACCGGTCGATCGAGGACCTGCTCGTCGAACAAGGCTACGCCACGCACGGCGAGATCGGGAAGCTGTTGGAAAAAAACCACGGCAGGTCCGCGGCGCGCGCCCTGCTGGACTCCCGGCGCATCGGCGAGGACGACTTCGCGGAAATCTGGTCCCGCCAATCCGGCCTGCAGGTGAAGGCGGTTTCCGCGGGCACCATCGACCGCGAAATGCTGGCATTGTGGACGGAGGGGATGGCGGTCGAGAACGAAGCGCTGCCGCTTGCCGGGCGGAACGGAAACCTGTGCTCCTTCGCCTTCGCCGAACCGCCCGACGAGGCGCAGTTGGCGCTGATTTCGGAAACCGTGGGCATGCCCGTGGCGGCGTGCTTGGCGAGGCCATCGAATTTGAAATACGCTCGCGATGCGGTGTATCCGCTCCGCGCCTTGCAGAAGGTTGTTTGCAATCCGGTCGCGGACCTCGTTGCGGCGCTTTCCGCGGACCAGCGCGAGCGTCTTGGCCGCTTTTCCTGCCAACACGGAATCCGCGTGGACGAGGCATTGCTCCGCCTGCGCATGGCCTCGGCGGAACGCGTGAGAAACATGATGGCGGAATCCTTCCGAGCCCGCCCGTCCGAGATGTCGAACACCACCCCGAGCGTCTCGATCGCGGAAGCGCTTGGCGGATTGTTCTGCGAAGTCCACGGACTTGTGCCCCTGCACGACGGGACGATTGGAATCGCCGACCCGGTGCACCCCGCGGTGGCCGCGCGGGTGCGGCGCATTCTGAATGGTGCGCTGCAATTTTCTGCCGACACTCCGGCCGGGCATGCGGCGGCCTTCGGCCGCCTGGCCGAATTGCGGATTCCATCCGGCAGTCTGCTCCGCGGACTCGAGGAAGCCGGGATTATCTCGGCTGACAACGCACGGCGCGTCGCAAACATGTCCGGTTTCGTCCAGGGTCCCGTGGACCGGTTGCTGATCCAGCTGGGACTCAGCACGCGCCAACAGGTGTCCAAGGTCCTCCGTGCTTCCAGCGGGCTCGAAGTAGCCGGGTTCGACGATTCGCCATCGGCCCCCGACGGCGGCGGCGTGCTCGCGCCGGGATTTGCCGAGCGGACCGGCATCCGCATTCACGATGTCGGCCCGGCGGGAGTGACGCTGCGGATCAGTTCGTTGCCCGCCGCGGACGACCTCGCCGAGGTTCGCCGCCGCTGCGCCGGTGTGCCTCTCCATTTCGAATTTTCCGCTTCATGAATACAGCCATTACTGAAAAAAAAACCGTAGCCGTCGTTGTTGGAACCCGTCCCGAGGCCATCAAGCTCGCGCCGGTGATCCGGGAACTCGGGAAATCCCGTCTTTTGAACCCGCTCACCATTTCCACCTCGCAGCACGGCGAAATGGTGGAACAAATTTTCAACAACTTCGGGATCTCCGCCGATGTGGATCTGCATGTCATGCAGCCGCGCCAGAAACTCTGGGACCTCACCTCGGTGCTCTCGCGGGAATTGGGTGAACTGTTTGCCGCGCGCCCGGTCGCGGCGGTTGTCGTCCAGGGGGACACGACCAGTGCGCTCATCGGCGGACTCGCCGCGTTCTACCACAAGATTCCCGTGGGTCATGTCGAGGCTGGTTTGCGGTCCCACAACCGCTATTCGCCGTTTCCCGAGGAATTGAACCGGACGCTTCTCGGCAAGCTCGCGGACTGGAATTTTGCGCCAACGGACCATGCGGCCGAGAAGTTGCGCCGCGAAAATGTGGACGGGGATTCGATCTTCGTTTGCGGCAACACGGTGGTGGACGCGCTGCAGTGGATGGTTTCCAAACTCCGCAACCGGGAACTTCCCGCCGGCCTCGCGGATGGGCGCCGCAGGCTCGTGCTGGTCACCTGCCACCGGCGCGAGAACCTGGGGCTGCCGATGCGATCGGTCGCGCTGGCCGTGAAGCACCTCGCAGACTCACATCCCGAGGCGCACTTCATTTTTCCGGTTCATCCGAACCCCGGCGTTCGGGAATTGGTCATGCCGATTCTTTCGCACCAATCAGGCGTCACGCTGTGCGAGCCGCTGAACTACGAGGAGTTTCTTTCGGTCCTGCAAAGCGCCTACATGGTGCTATCGGATTCCGGCGGCGTGCAGGAGGAGGCGACCGCGCTTGGCAAGCCGGTGCTCGTTCTGCGCCGCGAAACCGAGCGCCCCGAGGGGGTGGAGGCCGGAACGCTCCGGCTCGTGGGAACCGATGTGCAGGACATCCTGCGTGAAGGGCATGCGCTGCTCGTCGATGGGGAGCGCCACCGCGCCATGGCGAATGGTTCGAAGGTTTTCGGCGACGGCCATGCGGCGGAGCGCATCCGTAAAATCCTCGAGCAAAAGATTGCAGGTCCGCGCGGCGTTTTGGAATTCCCGGTTCCGTCCGCCACCACTGCGCTTTTGCAGTAGCGGCGGAACGGGCGGGTTGGGTTTAGAGGCCGGTGGGGAAGGTCTCCTCGACCTCACCCGCCGTGCATAGCACCGAGCTTTCGAGCGGTTCGACCGCGCGGGTCGTGTCGATATGGAACACGGCGTCGAACTGTTCAGCCAGGGACGCGCTGAAGTAGTGGCTCCGGCGTTCAGTCTCGGGCTTGTAAACCACGCCGATGGCCCGCTCGAGCATCGGGCCGCGCAGCATGTCGGCAACAGCCGGGTGCTCGCGGAAATCCAGGTAGAACGCGGGCATTTCCGAATGGTGGAATATCGCCTCGTAGCTCCTTGGAAGCGCGGGCCGCATTTCCCGGTGTTCCGCTGGACCGTCCCACTCGGAGGCTGCGGTGACGGTGCCCGAGTAGGTCGTGAAACCCACCGCGACCACCTCATCGCCGAAGCGCTCGCGGCAGAGTTGTCCGATGTTCAATTCGCCGCGCTGCGCCATCTCGGTCGCGTTCGCGTTGCCGATATGGGAATTGTGGGCCCAGATGACGATGCGGGATTTGTCGTGCAGGCGGTCAAGGTGGTCCATGAGGGCCAGCAGCGTGTCCATCATGTGTCGGTCGCGGAGGTTCCAGGATTCTACATCTCCGCGCAGCATCGTGCGGTAGTATTTCTCCGCATTCGCGACGACGGTGGCGTTTTGCTGCGCTTGGAAAAAGTCCTCCTCCGCGGCCTCGCCGTCGAGGGCGAGGTAGGATGCGCGGCTGCGCCGCAGTTCCGCCAACGCGCCGACGACCTGGCGTTCGCACCCGGCGGAAATGCCTGTGCCGGCCATGAGGCCGTAGCGGCGTGCATCGCCGCCGAAATGGTCGAAGCAGGCGTAACGCTGCATGCAATCGTGCGCCGCGGTCGGGTCGATGTGCGTCAGGTAATCAACCACCGCTTTCATGGATTCGTTGAGGCTGTAGATATCGAGGCCGTAGATGCCGCGACGCGAGGAGGGGCCGGTGATCGACGAGTTGTGGTCATGCAACCAGCCGGCGAAGTCGAGCATGTCGCTGTTGCGCCACATCCATTGCGGGAAACGCCGGAAGCCGGAGAGGGCATCGGAGGCGGTCGCGGGACCATCGAGGCCTTTGACGAATCGGTTCAGGTGCCAGGTATCCGGCCAATCGGCTTCCAAGGCGAGGGCGTGGAAGCCGAGTTCCGCGAACAGGCGCGCCGTGATCCGCGCGCGTGTTGAATAGAACTCGTGCGTGCCGTGGGTGGCCTCGCCGAGAAGGACGATGCGCGCTCCGGCGCAGCGCTCGAGGAGTGGATCGAAGTCGGCCGGCGACCCGTTCAGCGGGTGCGCGGCATGGCGTATGGTTTCGGGGTCAGGGTTCATGCGTGGATTGGGCGGCGCAGTTTTGCGCCCGAGCGTAGAAGTTCGTAAACGGTGTCATCATCCGTCTGGGTGAAGTCGTCATACCATTGGCCGACGCCAAAGAAGTCGCCCGGCTGTATGACCGCGACGAACTCGTCCACCAGGGGTTGCATTTCCCAGGCCACGGTGGGTGGAGCGGCAGGTGTGGCGACGACGATACGCTCCGCCTTTTGCTCGCGTAGAACCTGGATCGCGGCGCGCATGGTGGACCCGGTCGCAATCCCATCGTCCACGAGAATGACCGTCTGCCCCGCGACATGAAGCGGCGGGCGGTTTCCGCGGTAGAGCGCCTCGCGGCGCATGAGTTCCAGCGTTTCGCGGCGTTCCACCTCATCGAGAACCTCCGGGGTGATACGCAGGCTTTCGATAACGGCGCGGTTGAGGAAGCGGACGCCTCCACTGGCCACCGCGCCCATTGCGAGTTCCTCGTTGCCCGGCACACCGAGTTTCCGCACGAGCATCACATCGAGCGGAGCGCCGAGCGCACGCGCGACCTCATGGCCGACGGGAACGCCGCCGCGCGGCAGCGCGAGCACGACCACATCCGGTCGGTGCGCGTATTTTGAAAGTTTTCCGGAAAGGATGCGTCCGGCTTCACGGCGGTTTTTGAATCTTCCGTTCATAAGTATCAAACAGCGGCTGCGGTTTCGGGTTCCTCCACCTTTGCGAGGTGGCGGCCGAACCATTTCACGGCGAGGTCGGCGACTTTTTCCAAGGCCCCCGGCTCCTCGAAGAGGTGCGTGGCACCGGGGACGACGGCCAACCGCCGCGCGCAGCGCAGGTGGTCGCAGGCCTCCTCGTTCAGTTTCAGGACGGCCTCGTCGTTTCCCCCGACGATAAACAGGGTAGGGGCCTGCACGCGCGAGAGGTGCTCGTAGGCGAGGTCGGGACGCCCGCCGCGCGAAACGATGGCCGAAATCTCCCCGTTCAGCGCGGCTGCGGCGGCAATTGCAGCGGCTGCGCCTGTGCTGGCCCCGAAGTAGCCGATCGGGTTGCCGTTTTTGAAAGGGTGCTTTTGCACATAGCGCGTTGCCGCGATGAGGCGGCTGGTGAGGAATCCGATGTCGAAGCGGAAGCGGGCGTCCCCGGAATCCTCGATCTCCTCGTCTGTGGTCAACAGATCGAGCAGGAGTGTTCCGAATCCCGCCTCCGCGAGTTTCGAGGCGACGAAGCGGTTCCGCCGGCTATGTCGGCTGCTTCCGCTGCCGTGGGCGAAAATGACAATGCCTGAAGCTTCGGCCGGCATGGTCCAGACGCCCTCGATGTGGGCGGCTCCGGCCGGGATTTGGACGATCCCGGAGATGCCGTCTTCGGGATCACGCAGGGAATTTTTTTGTTTTTCGGGTGTGTGTCTCATGGTGGTTTGTTTGGCGGCGGCGTGTTTCCGCCGCCGGAGTTAATCCACAGTTTTGGGCGACGCGGCGAAATGGGGTGAACTCCCTGCGGGGTTCAGGCGGCGAAGCCGAAGCGGTGGCGGACTTCCGCGTAATCAAGGCCGAGCGACGCGCCGATCAGGGCCGCCGAGTGGCGCTCCGCGGCAATGCGGACCATGCGGTCCGAAGCATGCGGTTCAAGGGCGATCCCGTCGTGTTTGATTTCCAGGATGCGGGATCCGGAGGCCAGAAGCCGGGCGAGGAAGGTCTCCGCCTCGACCGGATCGTCCGTGTGGTGGACATCGATGCGTTTGTTGTGCTCCGGGAACACGGTGTAGCTGATGGCGAATTTGGCGAGCATTTGGTGGTTCATTTTTGGAGGGCCAACGAACCCGCATCCGCGGCGGGTGTCGCCTCGGGTGAACGCCCCATGGTTGTGCAAAGGGCGGCAGGGAATTGTCCCGCCCCGCGCCAGACGGCGCACCACCACGATGAAACAACGCAAACGGAAAAAACCCGCCCCGGCCCCGCAGCATGGGCACGAATCCCGCGAGGACCGCGCCCGCACGGCGGCCGGAAAAACCGCCAACAGCAAAGTCCGCAGCGAGGGGCGCGCCCTTGCCGCACTCGCAAGAACAGGCCGGACCATGACCGCCGCAGAGGCGGCCGAGGCGCGTCGCCTTGCGGCGCTCGGATGGAATGCTCCCATGCGCAAAACCCGAATTTTGTCGGAACAGCCCCCACACCCGTGCGGGAACCCCGGCAGCAACCCGAAAGGCGGGTCCGATTGAGGACCGCCGCCGAACAAGCCACACCAACAATACACATGCCAAAACTCCAACTCTCGAAGCGCCCTAAAGCCCGGGCGGAAAAACCCGCCAAATCCATCCATGCCGCCAAGGGGGGGCGCCACGCGCCACCCGCGCGGACTCCCTCCAAGCAGGTCGCGGTCGGCATCGCCGACGATCACACATTCATCCGCGAGGCGCTGCGCTCCGTTCTGTCCGCCGATGACTCCATCCGGGTCGTCGGGGAAGCGGAGAACGGGCGGAAGGCCGTCGAAATGGCGGTGGCCGAGCGGCCGGATGTGATCCTCATGGATATCGGGATGCCGCGGCTCAACGGCATCGAGGCCGCGCGCCAGATCCGCCAGTCCGCCCCGGGCGTGCGGGTGGTGCTTTTGACCGCGTTCGGGAACGACAACTACATCCAGCAGGTCGTCGACGGCGACATCGACGCCTACATCCTCAAGGATTCGCCCGCGAGCCTCGTCACGCACGCGATCCGCGAGGTGGCGGACGGGAAGCGTTTTTACAGTCCGGTCATCTCGCACCGCATCCGGCGCCTGGCCTCGAACGGTCCTCAGGGCACCGTGCAGAAGCCCGCGGTGAAGCTCACGAGCCGCGAAGTCGAGGTCCTGCAACTGATCTCCGAGGGCGCGGCCAACAAGCAGATCGCCGGCGAATTGGACATCAGCATCAAGACGGTCGAAAAACACCGCCAGAACCTGATGGACAAACTCCATATCCACGACACGGCAAGCCTCACGCGCTACGCGATCTCGTCTGGCGTGATCGACAACATGGTCCAGCTTCCGCTGCCGCTCGGTTAGGGCATCCGGCGAACCGCTCCCCATCAACCGGCCGTCCAATGGGCGATGACCCCATGGCGGCCGGTTTTTTCGTGCCCGAATGTGCCGGCGGAGGAAAAACCATGAATACACAAACAAAAATCAAGGCGGGCCGCCCATCCGCATTTCTGGTCCTGTGCGGCGCCATCGTCGCCTTGGCCGCTGCGGGAACATTCCTGTTCGCGCAGACGACCGGGACTACGACCACAACCGCCACGGGGCCGACCGTGCTGGTCCTTTACGACAACGAGGGTCAATACGGGTGGCTCGGGGAAATCTACTCGGCGAAGCTGCAAAACCTGCTCGGGCACTTCGATGCCCGCGTGGTGCGCAAACCGCTCGCCCAATACGCGGCCGGCGATCTGGCCGCGCACGATGCGTCATTTTATGTCGCGTCGGTGTGGAACGAGACCCCGATGGCCGCGGCGTTGCAAAATGACATCAACGCCAGCACGCGACCGTTCGTTTGGGTCGGCGTGAACCTGTGGCGCTACGCGTGGGATTTGACCACCTATGCGCCGAAGCCGGCATTCGAGCAAAAATATGGATTCCGGCTGCTTTCCTATTCCGGCGAGCGTCACGGGAAGGTCGTTTACAAGGACACCGAACTCGAGAAGGAGCAGTTCGACACCGGCCTGATGCGCTACGAGGTCACCGACCCGGCGAAGGCCGTGGTGCGTGCGACCTGCCTCGACGCGTCGGGGAAGCCGTGGCCCTACATTATCCAGAGCGGGAATTTCTGGGTGGTGGGCGACATGCCGATGATCTCGACCTCGTTCGAAAACCGCTCGCTCGCGTTCCAGGACCTGCTGCACGACATGCTCGGGATTTTCCACGAGGAGAAGCACCGGGCGTTTTTCCGCATCGAGGATGTGGCGCCGGTGGGCGATGTCACAGCTCTGAAGCAACTCGGCAATACGCTCGATTCGCTCGATGTGCCGTTCACGATCAGCATGATTCCGGAATACCGAGACTGGAGCGGCTACTACAACAACGGCGTGGCGCAGGCCGTGCGTTTCACGGCATCGAATCCCATCGCCAAGGAAATGAAGCGCTGGACCACATTCGGCGGCCAGGTGCTCCAGCACGGCACGACGCACCAGATCGATGGGTTGCTTAACCCCTACAACGGCGTGAGCGGCGACGATTATGAATTCTACCGCGTGACAGCGGACGAATTTGGATTCCTCACGCTGGTGGGGCCGCTGGCGGGGGAGACCCGCTCGGGCACGCGTTCGCGCGTGGTCCGGGGTCAGAACATCCTCAAGAACGCGGGCTTCAACCCGGTCGGATGGCTTACGCCGCACTACCTCTCGTCGCCGCTCGGCTACCAGGTCTTTGCCGGCCTGTATCCGTTCGCGTGCGACCGCACGATCCTGTTCGTCAAGGACGCCGCAGGCAAAACCCAGGCGAGCGAGTTGAATGCTCCCTACATCTTCCGCGACACCTACGGGCTGAAACGCATTCCGGAAACGATCGGCTACATCGATCCGTTCGGGTGGTATGAATTGCAGCCGCCGAGCATGCCGGAAGACCTCATTCGGCGCGCGAAGGCGCTCAAGGTCGTGCGCGACGGCTGGGCGGGATTCTACTTCCATTGGTATCTCGATCCGGAGTTGCTGCGGCAAACTGTGCAGGGCTTGAAGGGCCTCGGCTATGAATTCACCACACTCAACGGGAACCTGAAATAACAGCACATGTGCGGAATTGTTGGATACACGGGCGCCGCAGATGCCGTGCCGTTTCTGCTCGAGGGGTTGTCGCGGTTGGAATACCGCGGCTACGACTCGGCGGGCATCGCGGTGGTGCGTAACGGACGGCTCGAATGGCGCAAGGCGGTGGGGAATGTGTCGGCGCTGGCCGCCGAGGTGCGGGCGAACCCGTTGCAGGGTTCGCCCGGCATAAGTCACACGCGCTGGGCGACGCACGGCGAAGTAACGATGGAGAACGCCCACCCCCACTTCGATGCGAGCGGGCGCCTGGCGCTTGTCCACAACGGCGTCGTGGAAAACCACAGGGAACTCCGCGCCGAACTCGAGGAGCGCGGCCACCGGTTTGTCTCGAAAACGGACAGCGAAGTGCTCGCGCGGCTGATCGGCGATGCCTTCGACGGAGGCGACGGCGACTCGTTGCGCGATGCCGTGGCTTCCTCGCTGTCGCGGGCGAAGGGGTCTTTTGCAGTCGGCGTTGTCCACGCCGATGCGGGAGGCGCGATGGTTGCCGCGCGGCGGGGAAGCCCATTGGTGGCGGGTTTTGGCGACTCGGGGCATTTTATTGCCAGCGATCCCGGCGCGCTCTCGGGCTGGGTGGGGGAGGTGGTTTACCTGGATGACGGCGAGGCCGCCCTCCTCGATGGGAAGGAATTCCGCGTCTCGCGCATCTCGCCGGTGAACACCACGGTTTCGGTGGCCTCCGCCACACCGCGCGCCCCCGTGGAGCCGGGGCTGGGGGGCTTTTCCCATTATATGGAAAAGGAAATCCACGAGCAGCCGGAATCGCTGCGCGAAGCCATGCGCGGGCGCCTCGATGTCGAGGAGGGAACCGCGCGGCTCGCCGGGTTCGGGTGCGCGCCGGAGGCGATCCGTGCCTGGGAGGAATTGATCCTCGCCTCGTGCGGAAGTTCGTTCCACGCGGCACTGGCTGGAGAATACATCATCGAATCGCTGGCGCGCATCCCGGTGGAATGCGAATACGCGGGCGAGTTCCGCTACAGGAATTCACCGATGGAGGGCGGTGCCGCAGTCTTCGCGCTCAGCCAGAGCGGGGAAACAGCGGACACGCTTGCCGCCGTGCGCGAAAGCCGCCGGCGCGGTTTTCCCGTTTTCGGCATCACGAACAACACGCGGAGTTCACTGGCGCGCGAAACGGCGGGCGGCATTGACCTGCGGGCGGGTCCCGAGATCGGCGTTGCGGCCACGAAAACATTCACTTCGCAGGTGACCATTCTTTGCATGCTGGGACTGATGCTTGGTCGCATGCGGGATATGGAGCGGAAGGAAGGGGAGGTTGTGCTCAAGGCGCTCTCGGGGTTGCCGGACCTGGTTGCGGCGACGCTACAGACCGGCGAAGCCGTCCGCGCCATCGCAGAAAAATACGCGCACTCACAATCGTTCCTATTTTTCGGGCGGCAGGCGCACTTTCCGGTTGCGCTCGAGGGAGCGCTGAAGCTCAAGGAGGTCAGTTACATTTCCACCTGCGCCCACCCGAGCGCGGAGCTGAAGCACGGGGTCATCGCTCTGGTCAACGAGTCCACGCCCAGCGTGTTCATTGCGCCACGCGACGGCTTGTTCGAAAAAAATCTCGGCAATATCGAGGAGGTCCGCGCGCGCAGGGGGCCTGTGATCGCCATCGGAACGGAAGGCGACACCGAGTTGGGCTCGATCTGCGACGATGTTATTTTGGTTCCGGACGCACCGCCGTTCCTGGCGCCGATCCTGACAGTCGTTCCGCTGCAGCTTCTCGCCTACCATATCGCGGTCCTGCTCGGGTGCGATGTGGACAAGCCGCGGAACCTCGCCAAGAGCGTTACCGTGGAATAAGGGGAGGGGACGGAAAGGATGGCGGCGCCCGCGTGATGCGGGCGCCGCCTTTTTTTATTCTGTGATGACCCGCACGGGTGCGTCGCCGTAGCCGGTTTGGAGTTTGGTTTCATGCCACTTGAACAGCTTGCGGGCATCGGCAAATACATCGTCCGGGGTGCTGCCAAGTAGGACAATGATGATCTCGCTTCCGTTGTGTTTCGCGGAGGCGACCAGGCATTTCCCTCCCCAAAGGGTGAAACCGCCCTTGAGCCCGTTGAAGTAGGACGGCCAGGACCACACCAGCGAATTTGTGTTTTCGAGAACCGTGTTGCGGCCGTCGCCGTATCGGAACGGGATCGCCCGCTGCGCGCTGAAGTGCCGTATGAGCGGATCGCGGTAGGCGTGGTAGGCGATGATGGCGGAATCGCGGGCCGTCGAGAATTGTCCTGCCTCGTCCAATCCGTGCGGGTTGGTGAACCGCGAATTGCTTGCGCCGAGTTCCCGGGCTTTCGAGTTCATACGGTCGATAAAGCCGCTGTAGTAGCCGTTCCCGTTGCTGGCGAGGGCGCTGGCGGCGTCGTTCGCGCTGCTGACGAGCATTCCCGCAAGAAGGTCCATGCGGCGCTGTCGGGAATTCGGCGCGAGCCCGAGTTTCGTGGGCGGTTGCATGGCGTCGCGGAGTGTAATCGTGACCTCGCGGTCCAGGCCGCCCTGCTCGATCGCCACCATTGCCGTAAGGAGTTTTTGCGTGCTGGCGACTGGCAGCCTCAGGTCGGGGTTTTTCTCGTAGAGGCTTTGGCCGGTGACCGCGTCGATGAGGATTGCGCTGCGTGCCATGATATCGGGCGCGCGCTGCGGGGCGTTTTCAGGGCGTAGCGGATCGGCGACCGACGCGGCGGGCACAAAGCCCGGTTCGACCGTCGAGTCGGGGCCGTCCGCGAGTGTGCAACCCCAAAGGGCGGCAGCCATTGCCGCTGCCATGCCGAATGCCGCGGGAATTCCGCGGGTTCGGGGGGAACGGTCTGCCTGCGTGCGCCATTGGCGCCATGGTTGTGTTTTCATTGCAGGGGCACGGAACCGCGTCATGGCCGCGGCCTCAACGGGGCGAACGCATAGGAAGGTGAAGTGGGTAGCGGTGCTTCGGGGCATCACCCCATCGCGTCGGCGAAACCACTGGGCGACCGTCCGGCGATGAAAACCATTCACATCACAGAAGAAGGCGGCCCGCACGGGCGTGGCAGTCTCACCCGAAAAATCCTCCTGCCCGGGGCCGTGCTGCTGCTGTTGGTGGCACTGGTTTGGCTTTTCCTCGCTGTGCGCGGCGCGGCGCAGGCGGGCGGCACCGTCACATTCCTGTTTTTCGACAGGAACGGGACGCAGTTGACGCCGTCGCAGGTCCGCGCGGTCTCGAACAACAACGGACTTGCCTACAACAGCGACTTCCTGCTGAACCCGTCGAATCTGCGGGCGATCACCAGCGGACCGCTCTACACCTCGGGCACGAACCTTGCGTTCAACATTCCTTCACAGGCTGTGGCATTCGCCATCAACTGGCCGACGGTTCCCGGCGGGTTCCACCTCCTCATCCTCGACAATGGCGGGAGCGGCTTCTCCACCGGCGGCACGGTGAATTTCACCTACCAGGCGGCCCGCGATGTGAAGCGGCGCCTGGATGCGGCGCTCGCCGCGCGGCCAGACTACATCCGCTCGTCGAAGTTTTCCACCGCCTACGATGCCGCGTCGGTGCAGTTGAATTCCGTGGACGCCTACAGCCCCGAATCTGCCAAAGGCAAGGCGGGGCAACTGGCGCTCGACCAGCTTGGAGTCGCCTTCGACGCCCTCCTCGCGGAGCACGGCCCGGTTTTCGCCCGCAACAACAAGGCTACACTCACACCGTGGCTCGGGTTCACGATCGACACGGTTTCGAACTACCAGGCGAACCTCGATCTGGCCGCCAGTCTCACCGCGCCCTACGGGTGGATCCGGATTGTTTTCGATGCCGGCGTGGGGCCTTCCACATACTCCGGTCTCGTCACCTATGCGAAGTCGAAGGGGTTAAAAATCCTCGGGCAGCCGGTGGATTCGAGCTATGACCGCCAATACACGCGGGCTCAATACAAGCAGCGGTTCATCGATTTCATCACCGCATTCCCGCAGATCGATGCGTGGGAAGTCGGCAACGAGGTGAACGGAACCTGGCTCAGCAGCGACATCGCCCTCCGCATCGCAGATGCCGCGGCGGAGGTGAAGGCGCGAGCCCCCGGCGCCCTTACGCTGGTCACCTTCTTCTGGCAGGTGAACACCGATACGGTGGCGAACTCGATGTTCAATTGGATTGCGAACAACCTTCCCGCCTCCACGCGCGCAAACATCGATGTGGTGACAGTCTCGCAATACCAGGAGCAGGCGCCCATGGGCGTGGCGTTCGACCAGGTGATGAAAACCCTGCGCGCCGAGTTTCCGACGCAGAAGATCGGCCTGGGCGAACTCGGATACTGGATCGCGGGGCAAAGATTCTGGTGGGCCTACAATGAAACCGACCCCGCTGCGGCCAAATTGGCGATCTCCTCACAATACCACGGCGCGGCATTCGACTACGCCGGCAGCATCGGCGGAGTCTTCTGGTGGGAATTCATCACGGATTTCAAATCCAACACTGCCATGCAGCAGACGGTCACGCGCGTGCGGGACATCCTGAATTCCTCCGGTGGAACGCCAACACCCACACCAACGGCAACGCCGACACCAACACCAATGCCTTCCCCGTCGCCCAGTCCCACGGCAACGCCCTTGCCGAGCCCATCGCCCAGCCCGTCACCGAAACCCAGTCCTTCGCCGAGTCCGAGTCCGTCGCCCGGCGGAAATGTTTTCAACGGCACCTGGGCCGCAGTGGCGAAAATTCCCGCAACCGCGTCTTACAACGATCTCTACCAGCGCGTCCCGGTCACGCCCAACACGAGTGTCAGCGCGAGCGTGTGGGTGAAGGGCAGCGGATCGGTGGATCTGCAAATCTGGGGCGACTCCGCATGGACGCGGCGGCTCGGCGGCATTCGCATCAACGCCACCGCGGGATGGACGAAGGTCACCACACCCGCATTCAACACCGGCAACCGCTCGCGCGTTTGGCTGAGCTTTGACAACGCCTACAGCAATGCCGCGGGCACGATGTATCTCGACGAGGTTTTCCTCGGAACGGCCGGCGGCTCGAACCGCGTGGCGAACCCGGGGTTCGAGTCAGGTGCGGTCTCATGGACCAGCACGGCGCCAGCGGTCTTTTCGATCCAGCGGAACCCGTAGCCGCCTGCATCCCGGGGGTTCACCCCATTTCGCGGGGAGGCTGAGCGGGCTTGGGTGTGCCTGTGGACGGGATGCCACAGGCACCCGCCAAAGCGGGGTGCGAAGTGGCGGCCGGCGCATCCCGCGGGAAACAAAAACGGCCGCCGAAAAACACCAATGAACACACTGATAAAATGGAATCCCTTTCGGGAATTTGAACTGATGAGCAGCCGGATGAACAACCTCCTCACGAGGTCGCTCCTTCCGGCTACCTTCGATGAGCCTTTTACATCGACCGAGTGGTGCCCGCTCGTCGATGTGGAGGAGAGCGACAAGGAATACACCATCAAGGCCGAGTTGCCGGAGGTGAAAAAAGAGAATGTGAAGGTCGAGCTGGAGAACGGCTCGATCCGGATCTCCGGGGAGCGAAAGCTCGAGAAGCAGGAGGCGGGTCGCCGCTTCCACCGCCTCGAGCGGAGCTACGGCGCGTTCGAGCGCACATTCACCCTGCCGGAAGGCACCGAGCGCAAAGGCGTCTCGGCGGAGTTCAAGGACGGCCTGCTGAAGGTGCATTTGCCGAAAGGCGAATCTGCACAGCACAAGACACTGGCGATCCCGGTGTCCTGAGCAACGGCTGGACCGTCGGCGCGCGCCCGGGAGGGCGCGCGCCCTATCTCCCCGGAAACTTCACCATGGAAGACATCCTGCAAACATTCCGCGACTACTATAAGGAGCCCGCCGTGCGTTCGCGCATTCTCGAGTTTCTCGGCGGGGAAACCCCCGGCAGCACGACCTGCGAATACATCACGGCGGACGGGGTTTCTTCGCCCGCGAGGCGGCCGCGCAGTCCGGAGGAACTTTTTCAACAACTCGATGCGGGGCTCGATATCTGCCGGTCGCTCTGGGACCGCGAATCACTGATCGCGCACCTCGATGTCGAATATGTGAATTTCGATTTCCCCGCGGAGGCCTACCTTGACCCGGATCGGAGCTTCGCACTTCAGGAACCGGTGGCGCGGGCGATCAACCGCGTCCTTTCCTTTTACGGTATCCGTGCGCTGCATGTCTTGAGCGGGCGAGGGCACCATTTCGCCTGGCGGATCGACCGCCGTTCCCCTGTTTTCGCCGAGCTGGAGGCGCTCGGAGCGAAGGTTTGCTCCGATGGTGCGCCGGAAGGCGGAGATGCCGGGGTTGCGCGGGCTTTTGCCGGACTGGGGCTCGCGATGGAATTCCTCGCAAGGCTGGTCATCGAACTTTCCGCGCCGGACTGCCCGATTCCAGTCGAAATGACGGCGGTCGAGGTCGGTCCCTCGCAGCGCGGGCGGGAGATGGTTTCGATAGACATCTCGGAATACGCCGACCCGTTGCGGACACGCACGGTGCGCGTCCCGTTCAGCGCCTACCTGAAGCCCTGGCAACAACTTTACGCGGTCGGCGAGCAGAATATTTCCAGGATCGGGCCGATCATTTTCATCCCGATCGACGGGGTGGACATCCGGCAGGGCATGGTGGCGATGAGGGATCCGCGGGCGGCCGCGCGTTTGGCGCAAACGATTTCCGCGGTGATTCCCGATGGCACCGGCGGGACGGCCGCGATGCTCCGGCACTACCGGAAGTCGGCACTCTGTCGCTTCCATGAATTTTTTCATTCCGCCCGGCATGATGCTCCGGGGATGTGGCATGGCGGATACGACCGCACCCCGTTGGATGATTTGCCCGAGGGGGCGCGGCTGGCATTGAAGCATCCGAACGACCTGCTGCTGCGGCCATCGGGAATGCGCATGGTGGTTGACGCCCTTCTGCAGCGTGGATGGCACCCAAGGCACATCGCGGGGCTGATCCGTTCCAAGTTCGAGCGGGACCATGGCTGGGGAACGCAGTGGGACGAATACTCGCCCGCACTGCGCGCCGATTTCTACGCGCGGATTTTCGCAGGAAGGCGGACGGGCGTTTGTGTGGAGGCCGGTGACATCCGTGCCGCGGAGGTGGCAGAGATCCCGCGCGGCCAAGCTGAACCTGCACTTGGGGGATCGGAGGTATTGAAGCTATGACGAGCTGGCCGATCGGGATTTCCACAGGATGTTTCCATCAGGTGCCGCTGAAGGATTGCCTCGAAACGATCCGCGCAAGCGGGTTCAGCCTCGTGGAGGTCGTTTTCTCGCCCGCGCACCTCGACTACCGCAACCGTGAAGCCGTTCGCGAAGCGGCACTGCGGCTCGAGGGGTTGGGTATGGAGGCGTTTTCCTTCCACGCGCCGTTTGCGAATGATATCGACATTTCCTCGCCCGACCTGGCGGCGCGCGAATACGCGCTCGACGAGATCCTGCGTGCGGTCGAGGCGGCCGCGGTGCTCGGGGTCCATTATTTTGTCATCCACCCCGGACCGGAGAATGCCGACACACCGTCACGGGAGGAGCGGTTGTTGAGGATCGAAAATGTGGTCTCCGTGCTGAACCGGGTGGCGATGCGGTGCGCGGAGGCGGGGATACGGTGCGTGGTCGAAAACAAGTTGCCGCACCTGCTTTTCGGAAGTTCCAGCGACATTCTGTGGATCCTCGGCGCGGCCGAGAGCACGGAGATCGGCGCGTGCATGGACACCGGGCACGCCTTCCTCGCCGGGGACCTTTACAGTTTGGTTTACAAGCTCGCTCCGTATTTGCGCATGCTGCATGTGCACGACAACAAGGGATTTTCCGACGACCACTTGCCGCCTGGAGAGGGAAGGATCGACTGGGGTGCATTCCTGCGGGAACTGGTGCTTGTGGGATTCCACGGGACAATGATCCTCGAGATGGCGGGCGGGCCCGCCGATCCGCAGGAAATCATGGCACGGGCTCGACGAGGGAGGGCCTTTCTACGAAGCCACGCCAGACGCCTTGCTCTGGAACCCCCGCCCGTGGTGCCGCACCGGTAGATTCCGAAATGCGGGGGGAATTCTGCTGGTTTGACTCACCTCACGCGCACGATTTGGCACTCGACGGAGTTTAAGCCCAAACCAAAGAGTTTTGCGGCTGCTTGGCGGTAAATTTCCATTTGCCCGGAGTAGCGCTCATTGATTTCCGAATCGGTTCCGTGGTCGGTTTTGAAGTCGTAGACTTTTGCGGAGGCGGGCGAACCGTCCTTGTTGAGTTGCGCAACAACCCTGTCGAAAACACCACTGACCCACTGCCCGTCCAGCTGCACATCGAATGCCTGTTCCCGCCAGAGGGTGGCAGGGGAATTCGGGCGGGTGAAAGTCGCTCGCGCAGCATGGCTGGCCAGAAAGTTCCGCAACAGGCTTTCGGCCTCTGCGGATACATCCCCGGGAATCGAATTTTCTTCATCCAGCCATTCGATGCGGGCGAGCGCCGCATGGACCGCGGTGCCAAACTCGGCGGCGTCCAGTGCATACCCGGTCTGAGGGGAAGTTGTTTCCACGGAGGTCTTGGCTGAAGACGGCGAGATGGGCTTCGGGGTTCCGCACAGCGGTGCATGGAATTCCGGCTGGAGAGTGCAGTCACCGGCGGGTGATGCGATTTCGGGGTGGCCTTGGAACCAGCCCGCATCGCCGTAGGTGGTTGGAGAGTCTTTGAGCTGGATTGTCAGGAACCGGGCGAAGTTTTTGGAGTCGGATCCATCGGCCAGTTCGGTGGTGGCGACATACAGGGCTTTCTTGGCGCGGGTGAGCGCGACATACCACTTGCAGAGGCTGCCGTATTTGTTTTCAGCCTCTTGGATTTCGACTTGTCGGCGAAGGACCGCATCCTGGTCCGCAAAATCCTTGGCGGGCAAAAGGACTCCCCATTGGACTCTCTTCGAATCGGGACCCAGTGCGATTTGGGTGCCATCGTTTGCCCGACTTTTTTTGTCCAATCCGGCCGCGATGACCATGTCGAATCCGAGGCCTTTGGATTGGTGGACCGTCATCAACCGGACAACTCCTGCGGCTTCGTTCCCGCGGGTTTGGCGGGATTCGATGAAGTGGAGAAATTCGGGGATTCCGTCGGAGGATCTGCGCGTCGAGTCGAATTCCTCCGCGGCGAGCAGGAAGGCTTCCGCGCGTTCCAGCAGGAAAGATTCCGCACCGGCGCAGGATTGGATCCATGCGTGGATGGTGGCCGCGTAGCCGTGCTGCGCCAGGGTTGAGAGTGTTTGCCTGCGGAACTTCCATAGATCACCCAATCCCCATGTGGATGCGGCGGGGAAACCGGAGGCGACGGCGAGGGAGAGCGAGTCGTCCGGCGATGCGGCAACCCGCAGGGCGGCGAGGAGCGCGGCGCCGAGGGGATTGTCCACGCAGGGGTTCGAAGTTCCCTCCACCGCCAGTGGGATTCCATTTGATCGTAGGAGTGCTGCGAGGGCCGCGATGCCCTTGTTGTCGGGTTTGAGGACGGCGCAGGAAAGGCCGCGCCTCCAAGCCTGAGTTTGGTTGAGGATTTCGAGAATTTGTCGGTCGAGGGCGCTGCTTTCATCGTCGGCATCGCCTTCGGTTTCCGGAACCCGAACCCATGCCGCGCAGCCATTGATCTGGCGGGTTTTCGGTGAGGCGGTGTGCTCCGTCCAAGCCTTCGCCCACTTGTCCGCGGTGGCATCGGGAATTCCGAGGATGTCCTTGGTGGGCGAGAGGTCGCCGAAAGCCTGGTTCACAAAATCAAGGATCGCCGGGCAGGAGCGCCAGGACTGTGCGAGGGGAGGGGCGTCGTGGATGGTTGGTTGGATTTTGTTCACCTCGTCGAAAATCTCGAAAAACAAATCCGGATCGCCGCCGCGCCAGGAGTAGATCGCCTGCTTGGTATCTCCGACATAGAAGAAACTGCGGTTGCCTGTGGGGTCCATGAGGACTTCTTCGATGAAGGTGTTCAGGACCATCCACTGTGGGCGGCTCGTGTCCTGAAATTCATCGAGGAGCCAATGCTCGAATGTTTGGTCGATGCGGTATGCGGCGCTGGCGCGCCACGATTCGCCGCCGAGTGGATCGCCGGCCCTTCTGGCGAGGGAGTCCGTGATATCCGCGAATGTCACAGCGCCGGCCGAGCGGACGAGTGACGAGTATGCCTCCTCGAATTTCCCCATGAAGGCGTGGAGCGAGCGGCTGCGCGCCAACAGGGACTCGAACTCGGGCTTGAGCGCGGCGCGGAGAAGTTCGAGGCGGGAGGCCCTGACGCGGGCATTGAGTTCGAGCCAGCCTGTTTTTTTCGCGGTGATCCGGAGGGCGCCCGATTTCGGCTCTGCGCAAAGGCGGGACTTCACAAAGTTCGCGATTGCGAGATTCCAACGGGCGCTCGTGTCGAGGGTTTTCAGCAATTCCAGGTTGGCCGCGAGGACTCCAACAGCCTCGTCAGAGAAATCCTCGTGGGTCTCCAAAACCGCGTCCATGAAGGCATCCGCCGCGGGCGAGACCTTGCCGGCGGCCAGAATCGCGCAACCCGAGGTGCCCCAGATCGAGGCTGCATTGCCCCAAACGACGAATGGCGGAGTTGCGAGAAATTTGGCGTGCAGGTTTTGGGTTTCCCGCAGAAGGCGCGTGAAAATATCGCGTTCGCCGTGGTTGCGGTTGATGCGGCGAAGAAGTTCCACGAAATCGTCAAGCGAGGCTGTGGATTCTCTTGAGAAGAGTTCCGCAAGGGTTCGCTCACGGGCGGAGTCGAGTTCCGCATCGCCTGCCACGCGGAAATCCTCAGCGAGCCCGGACTCGAGCGGGAACGCGCGGGCGATGCGGGCGAAGAAGCTGTCGATTGTTCCCATGCCGAGTCGCCCGGGTTGCAGCGCGAGCTTTTCCAAAATGGCGCTGCATGCATCGGCATCAAGGGTGCCGAGGTGCGGGGCTGCGCGGAGCGTGGCGAGTTTTTCGGGATCCAAAACCGCCCCGGCGAGCCGCGCGAAGACAGCCGAGAGAAATTCCCCGGCGGATTTCCGGGTGAATGTCAGAGCGGCGATCTTGCCGGGATTCACTCCCTGCGCGAGGAGTTGGATGACCCGGGTTGTGAGGGCATGCGTCTTGCCGCTTCCGGCATTGGCGATCAGGCGTTCGTTCCTCATTCCGTCCCCTTCAAAAACGCAATCGTTTCCTCTGTGAAGCAGGCCTCTGGTTTGCCGTTTAGGAAGATCGCCCCGAAGGGATCGTTCCAAGATCCGTTGAAGGGTTGCGGCGGCCAGAATCTTCCCTTGTTCACCAAGGCGGCGATTTCGGCGGCGCACCGCATCGCCGACTCTATGGTGTCGTTGTTCAGTTCGGTGAATTCCTCCACGGCGGTCTCGGCTGGGTCGGCGGGCAGGGTAAAATAGGCCGTGGACGGAGGATGGTCGCCGATTTCCGGTCCATACCAGTGGCTGAGGATGTGGCGGTAGAGGGGGAGTTGCAGGTCCATCCAGCGCCGTTTTTTCGTTTTTCCGGACACGGTGTGGTCGAACTCCGCAGAGGGGAGCCATTCGCCATGCAACTGCGGGCCGAAATGTTTTTTTGAGGGCTTTGTTGCCTTGGGATGGGTCTTGTAGTCGAGGACGCGCCAGGCGCCGGTGACTTCGTTTTTTTCGATGCGGTCGATTTTTCCCGACAGTTTGAGCGGACCGATCCGCAGGGCATCATCGCTCCCGGCGTCGAGTTTGCGCTCGACCGCGACGATGCGCCACCCTGCGGCGAATTGTTCCGCCTGGATGCGGGCGAACGCACGCAACCGGGCCTTTGCGGCTTCCATTTGGATGGTAATCGCCGGCGACGGATTCGGGCCGAATGCTCCGTGTGCGATTTCCCGGAGGTGCCCAAGGACGAGCAATTCGATCTTGGCTGGATCCGCTTCGTTCGGCGTCTCCCTGCCGAAACGCTCGAGTGCCTCGTGAATGAGTGTGCCGAAGCGCCTGGCGTCCATTTCGCGGGCGTCCGGGGTGAACGCGTCGAGCCATTGGACTCTTTTCAGATAGTAGCGGAATGGGCAGGCGAGATATTCCGCAAAATCGGTAGGGCTGATTTTCTCCACCTTGCGGCGAAGATTTTCGGGGAGGCTCCAACGCCAGGCGCTTCCGCGCGGGGCGGGCGCCCTGCCGGGCGGTGGCTCGCCGAAAAGCTCCAAGACCCGCTCGGGGAGAGCTTCCCGTCCGCAACGCAGGAACAGACTGGAAGGCAATGCCGGGCTGCCCTCGGCGTCGAACCGGCTGAACGACACACGGAATTCAGCGGCCGACCGCGAGAGGAGTTGGCATTGGAAAAGGTAGGCGTCGCGGGCGAAGCGCGAGGCGTTGTCGGCGAGGCCCAAGGATTTCCTTTTGGAATCCGGCAGGAACGGGTGACCATCTACCGACGACGGCAGGATGCCTTCCACACACCCGCACAGGACGAGCCTCTTTGCTTCGATCCACGGGGCCTCGAGCCAGCCTTGCAATTCCACATCTCCCGGGTTCGAAGAGCTGAAGACGCTTTCGGCCTTCAGCGCGCGGGCGAACGCGTGGTCTGCTGCTTCCCTGCGGCCGCGGTAAAGCGGGGATTCCCGGATTGTGCGGTGGAGGGTTGCCACCTTCCGAGCCTCCTCCAAACCGTCGCCGCCGGATCGCCATGCTTTGGCGAGCAATTCGGGAGCGGCGAGTGGCAGGAGGGATTTTACCAAGGCGACAAAAACCGCCGATTGCGCCCGGCGCTGGGATTTTTCCTTTTCGGGACCGGCTTCCACGGGAGCGAACGCGTCGGCTTGGGGGAAATCGGAAAGGACGGCTTCTCCGATCAGGTAATCGCAGACGGCGAGGCAGTCGTCGCTGGTGAGTTCCGATCCGCCGCGCACCAGGTTGTTGAAGCGCGGCAATTCGAGCAAGCGCCGCAGCGTGCGCAGTGCTCCTGAGGAACGGAAGCGCGTCCATTCGAGGGCGAGCACACCCGCTTCGCATGTTTCCAGACGCGTGCCGTTCGGCAGGAAGGCCGTGCCGCCTCGGGATTCCACGACGGTTCGGAAAGCGCTGCCGAGGTTCGGGTCGGCGAGAACCACGGCGTAATCGCCGGGCGGTTGCGCGGAGACGGCACAGTCGATGGCCCGAGTTGCCTCGTCCTCCGCCGAACCCGCCATGGAAATCTGATGCGGTTCGATGTCGAGGCGGCATTCCGCCCATTCGACGGGATCCGGCCTGCCCCACGCATCGAATCCGCCGAACAGGCCTTCGGGCATCCACACGAGCACCTCGACCCGCACACCGAGGGATTCCAGTGATTGCGCATAATGCTGCGCGACCAACGGCAAATCCGGGATGCAGGCGATCACCAACCGTTGCAGTTCACCGGCGCGTGCGGGGCGATCCATTTGCGTCAATCGGGCTTCGTTAGGATCCTCCAGCCCGCCATCCTCGAGCGCGGCGAGGTAGCATTCGTAAACCCGGGCGAGCACCTCCCATCGCGCCGAATCCCAGGCGCAAACTTCATGCACGCGCCCATCGCGCGGGCTCCGGCCGGCTTCCGCAAGGAGATCGCACAAGTCGCAAAGGACGCCGCCGCTTTTGTGCCGTGCCTGCTCGGAGTCCAACTTGGCGCCGGAAAAAAGGGGCTCAAGGAACGCGGGGTTCAGTTTTTCCAAAGCCAGGGCCCATGCACCCTCGCGTTCGAATCGTTCCGCGGTCCGCGTGCCACAGGGCAGCAGCGCCTGCATCGGCTGGGTGAAGCGCGGCGAGAGAACCCCTTTTTCAGCCAATGCCCGGCGAATCCGGCGGCCCGCACCCGCTGTGGGAAGCCACACCTCGAGACGGCTCAGGTCGTTGCTGCCGCCGCCGAGCAAGATCTCGGCGACCTGTGCGGCCAGCGGGGATGTTTTGCGCAGAAAAATCCGTTCGGCCATGCGTCTTTCAGATCCTTCCGGCTAGTGGCGCAACGAAGGCCGCGGAAGTGTGGGGCGGATTATTGCCCCGGTTGTGATTGTTGCTGGGGTTGGGCGCCGAGGCGGGAGAGTTGGTTGGCGGCCATGCGGGCGGCGGCGGATTGGGGGTAGCGGGAAGTGACCATGTTGAAGCTGCGACGGGCTTCTTCGCGCTGGAAGCTGCGCAACAGAAGTTCTGCTTCGCAATAGGCGGCGAATGGGGCGGCGTAGCTGTCGGGGAATTGCGTGACGACTTGTTGGTAGGTGGCGATGGCGCCCTTTTCGTCACCCGAGGCATCCTGGTTCTGGCCAACGCCGAGAAGGGCGCCGCCGGCGAGTTCATGGGCCGGGAATTTTTGGAGGAATTCCTTGAAGGCGGCTGTGGAGGCGGGGAGGTCGCCGGCTTCGCGGTGTGCGGCGGCGAGGAGCATGAGGGCGTCGGCGGCGGGATTCGAGCGCGGGTATTTTTCCACGACGGCGCGGTAGCCTTCGATGCCGGTGGCTTCTGCGAGGAGTTTTTCGGCGGCCTCGTTTGTCAGCGTGGAGTTGATCCACCAAACGAAGATGGCTATGCCCGCCACGGCGATGGCGGCTGCCGCGGCGAGGATGGTTTTTTTGTGTTTCTCCCAGGCGAGTTCCCAATCGTCGATGGCGGGATCGTCGATGGGCGAGGCGGGGAAGGGGTTCGGGTTTTGCGTTTCCATTATCCGCCGACCTCCGCGCGGGCTTCGTCGGCGAGGGCGGTGCTGAGGTAGCGTTCGCCGGTGGAGCAGCCGATGGTGACGATGAGTTTGCCGGCGTTTTCGGGGCGGCGGGCGACCTCGATGGCGGCGTGGACATTCGCGCCGGTGCTGATGCCGCCGAGGATGCCTTCCTCCTTGGCGAGGCGGCGGGCCATGGCGAAGGCGTCATCGTTCGAGACCTGGATGCACTCGGTGATCTGCGGGTCGCCGGAGGCGGTTTTGAGGTGGAGGTTGTTCGGAACGAACCCGGCGCCGGTGCCCTGGATTTTATGGGGTCCGGGCTTGAGGGGCTCGCCGGCGAGGGTTTGGGAAATCACGGGGGAGTCCTTGGGTTCGACGGCGATGGCTTGGAAGGAGGGTTTGCGCGGGCGGAGAGCTTCAACGACGCCGCTGATGGTGCCGCCGGTGCCGACTGCGGAGATGAGGATGTCCACTTTTCCATCGGTGTCTTCCCAGATTTCCTCGGCGGTGGTTTTCGAGTGGATGGCGGGGTTGGCGGGATTGCTGAATTGCTGGGGCATCCAGGAGTTCGGCGTTTCCTGGAGGATGGCTTCGGCCTTGGCGATCGCGCCGCGCATGCCTTCGGGGCCCGGGGTGAGGACGAGCTTGGCGCCGAGCATGGCGAGGAGGGTGCGGCGCTCGAGGCTCATGGTCTCTGGCATGGTGAGGATGACCTTGTAGCCTTTTGCCGCGGCGACAAAGGCGAGGGCGATGCCGGTGTTTCCGCTCGTGGGCTCGACGATGATGGTGTCGGGTTTGAGTATGCCGCGCTTTTCGGCATCCTCGATCATCGCCATGCCGATGCGGTCCTTGACGCTGCCGAGTGGGTTAAAGAATTCGCATTTGAGGGCGATGGTGGCGGGGAGGCCGGCCGCGACGCGGTTGAGGCGGACGAGCGGGGTGCGGCCGATGGTGTCGACGATGGAGTTGTGGATTTTGCCCATGGGATTCGAGAAAGGATCGGAAGAATAGGCGAGGCGGCTTCCGCGGGTGAAGCCCCAAGTTTGCGGGGCGTCAGCCGGTGGTGCGGAGGCCGCTGGCGATGGCGTTGATGCTGAGGAGGACCTGGGGGAGGAGTTTTTCGCGGGCGGGGGAGTCCTTCGCGGTGGCCTCGCGCCAGGCGGCGAGGAGTTCGACCTGGTGGCGGTGGAGGGAGCGGAGGCCGGCGTCGCGGAGTTGGAGGGTTTTCAGCATGCGGGGGCGGCGTTTTTCGAGCGGGGCGCCGAAGACTTCGGACATCATTTGCGAGGTGGCGTCGAACTCCGGGAGGATGATGCCGAGGATGGAGGCGCGGATTTTTTCGTCACGGACGAGGCTGGCGTAGAGGCGGATCATTTCGCGGTCGGCGCTGGCGAGGTTCGTTTCGACATTCGTCAGGACATAGTAGAGGAACGGCGATTTTTTGAGGTTCGCGGCAAGGTGTTTGAAATGGCGGGGCTTTTCGGAATTGAGGCGGCGCAGGGCGGAGCCGACGCCGAACCAACCGGGGAGGTAGTGGCGGCTCTGGTTCCATGCGAAGACCCAAGGGATGGCGCGGAGGTCGGCGAGCGTGCGCTGGCCGGTGCGGCGGGACGGGCGGGAGCCGATGCGGCTGGTCTCGAGGGCGTCGATGGGCGTGGCCTGGGAGAAGTAGGCCATGAAATCCGGATGGCCGACGAGGGAGTCGTAGAATTCGCGGCTGGCGGCGGCGAGGAAATCGCAGGCTTCGGCGAGCAGGCCGGTCGGGCCGTTTTTCGGGTGGTTGAGCGTGACGCCCGCGACGCCGGCCTGAAGGAGTTCGAGGTTGTGGAGGGCGAGGCTGATGGTGCCGTATTTTTGGGAAATGGTTTCGCCCTGCTCGGTCATGCGGAGGTCGCCGCGGACGGAGCCCGGCGGGAGGGCGTCGAGGAAGCGGTGGGTGGGGCCGGCGCCGCGGCTGATGGTGCCGCCACGGCCGTGGAAGAAGCGGATTTTCGCGCCGGCGCGGCGGGCGGCCTCGGCGAGGGAGCTCTGGCATTGGTGCAGCGCCCATTGGGAGGCGAAGATGCCGCAATCCTTGTTGCTATCGCTGTAGCCGATCATCACCTGCTGGATGGGGATTTTCCCGCGCGGGGATTTCATAAGGCGCAGGCTGCGGGCGGTAACGGGGTGGGCGAGGAACTCGGAGACGATGCCCGGGCCCCGCTCGAGGTCGTCGAGGGTTTCAAAGAGCGGGACGACGGGGACTTCACAAACAAGACCCTGTGCGGTCCAGCGGGCGAGGCCGGCCTCTCGGGCGAGGAGGTAAACGGCGAGGAGGTCCGAGAGGCGGCGCGTCATGCTGACGATGAGCGAGCCAACGCCCTCGCGGCCGTGTTTGTCGATGTGAGTGCGGAGGACGGCGTAGCAGGAGAGGACGGCTTCCGCCTCGCGGCCGGCATTCGAGCCGGAGGCGAGGAACGGGCGCGGGGAGCGGAGTTCGGCTTCGAGGAATTCGAGGCGGCGTGGCTCGTCCCATGAGGAGAACGAGGAATCCTCTGCGCCGCCGGCGGCAAGGAGTTGGTCGACGGCGAGGTCGTGGAAGCGGCTGTTCTGGCGGATGTCGAGGGCGGCGAGGTGGAAGCCGAAGCAATCGAGCGTGCGGCGGACGGGCGAGACGGCGCTGTCGGCGAGGCGGGCGGCGCCGGATTTTTTCAGGGATTCGGCGAGGGCCTTGAGGTGGGAGTCGAGTTGGTGCGGGGTGCGGAAGCGGGCGGGGTCGTCGAGGATTTTGGCGTCCTCGATTTCGCCCGTGGAGATGGGGAGTTTCGCCTGGAGGTGGAGGGCGAGCTGGCGCCAGGGTTCGTCCGAGTGAGCGGCGCGGAGATGGTCGGCGAGTGCGGGGTTTTCGCGGCGGAAGCGATCGAGGGATTTCTGGAGGGGTTTCGGGAACTCCTGGAAATTGCTCGAGAGCGGGAGCATTTCGGCGAGGGCGCCGAGTTTGCGATGGATGACGACGAGGGCGCTGACGCGGAGCTCGCGCAGGGTGGTTTCCGTAACTGCGGCCGTGACGAATGGATGGCCGTCGCGATCGCCGCCCACCCAAGTGCCGAAGCGGGTTTTCGGGCGGCGGAGGGGGTCTGCAATGAGAGCGGGGTCGAAGTCCGCGGCGCGCCAGGCTTGCAGGAGGCGGAGGTCGAGCTGGGCCACGGCCTGGGGGAAAACCTCACGCAGGTAATACACGACGCCGCGGCGCTCGGTGGCGATGTCGGGTTTCTCGAGCAGGATTTCGCCGGTGCGCCAGAGGCGTTCAAGGACGAGTTTGATTTCCTCGCGGAGGGATTCGAGGCGGGTGGGCGATGGCGGAGCGGTTTCGCGTTCGAGAAGGAGGCGGTAGATGGCGCGGTGTTGCTCCAGGACCGCAGAGCGCTTCGCCTCGGTGGGGTGGGCGGTGAGGACCGGCTCGATGCGGATGGAGGGAAGGGCAGCGGCGATTTGTGCGGGCGACATACCGGAGGCTGCGAGGAGGGAAATCTGGCGTGGCCAGAGACCTGGTTCGGCGGCCGGGCCGAGTTCGATTTCGCGGAGCGTGCGGCTGCGTGCGGCGGTGATTTCCTCCACCATGTTGAGGAGCTGGAAGGCGATCGAGGCGGCCTGCTCAAAGCCGTCGCAAAAATCCTTTTTCGATCCGACCCATGGAAGGCGGTCGGCGATTTCCTTTCGCCCCATTTCCACGAGGACCTCGCGCAGGCAGCCCATGAGGAAGTCCAGGTCTGCCGTGATTTTTTCGAATCCCCTGACGATGTAGTCCGCCGTCGTTTTCACCCTGGGGCGGGAGTGTGGCGGCGCGGCGCGGAAAATTCAACCGCGGCGTTGCGGGTCAGGCGGATTGGCGCTTGGCCGCGATCGCGAGCATGAGCATCGAGACGCCGCTGAAAAGGGCTTGGATGCCGTAGAGGATGCCAATGACCCATTCCGCGTCCATGGGCCATTTCGAAAAAATCATCCATCCGAGGATGGCGGCGACGATGCCGTTGAGGAGGAGCCAGACCCAGGCGGGGTTCGAGCGCATACGGAACGAGGTGATGATGCAGAACACGCCTTCCACCAAAAAAACAGCACCGAGGATGAGGGTGAGCGTGAGCATGCCCGAGCTTGTGAAGAGGAACAACGCGGCGCCGGCGGCGAAGCGGATGGCGGCCGAGAGTCCCGAGAGGAAGCGGTGTGCGGTGTCGTGGCCGAAGACGGCCTGGAACAGTCCGATGCCGCCGCTCACGAGGCAGAGTGCGCCGATGAAGGCAGTGAGGATGTAGGAAAACATCCCCGGGATGATGACGGCGAGGATACCTGTGGCGATGGAGAGGATGCCCCCGAAGAGGAGCCATCCGCGGGAGGGGGTGGGTTTGTTTTCGGACATGTGGGTTGGGATTATTCGCCGTAGACGCCTTTCGCGCCGTAGGAGCCGTAGTATTTTCCAGAGTAGTAGTAGGCGTAGTAGCCGCCGCGGCCGCTCGGGAGGAAGTTGAGGATGAGGCCGGCGGGTTCGGTTTTGGTTTCCTCGAGGGATTTGATCGCGCGCATGACCATCTTGCGCGGGGTGCCGAACGCGCGGCAGACGAGCGTGCAGAGGTCCACAAACGGCGCAATGAGGAGCGTGTCGCTCACAGCGAGGAGCGGTGCGGAGTCCACGACGACTCGGTCGTATTTCGAGAGCGCCTCGTTGAGGACGCGGGTGATGTTTTCGGGTGTGAGGAGTTCGGAGGGGTTCGGCGCACGGCCGCCTGCGGTGAGGATGGAGAGGTTGTCGATGTGTGTGGAGAGGATGGCGCCCTTGAGGGTGCAGGATTGCATGAGGACTTCGGAGAGGCCTGGCTTGCGGTTCTCGCCGAAAAAGACGATCGAGCCTCCTGGTTTGCGAAGGTCGGCGTCGATGAAGAGTGTGTTGAAGCCCTGCTGCGCGAGGGTGACGGCGTAGTTCGACGAGCAGAATGTTTTGCCCTCGCTCGGCATGGAACTCGTGAAGAGAAAGGTGCGGGCGTTCTCGTTCAGGCGGTGGAGGGTTAGCGAGGCGCGTAACGATCGAAAGGCCTCGGCCACCATGCCGGATCGTTCTTCGTTTGTGACCAGCACGCTCGCGCGGGTCGAAAGGCTCAGCTTCGGAATCGCGGCGAGGACATTGACGCCGGTGAGGTGTTCGATCTGGTCGACGGTTTTGATGCTGGTATCGAGCAGGAAAATGACAATGGCGAGTGCGATGCCTGCGGCCAGGCCGGCGAGCAGGCTTTGGGTCCATTTTTTCGTGGCGCTGGGGCGCATGGGAACGGCACCGGTGGCGTTTTCGTGGATGCGGACCGGGGATTCCGTGAGTTGCTTGGTGAGGTCCACTTCCTTGAGGCGGGAGAGGACGGAATTGTAGAGCGCCTGGTCGGTTTCCTGCTCGCGCTTGATATCGTTGTATTCGATCGCTTTTTCGGTCACCTCGAGGAGGCGTTTTTCCGCGGTGTCGCGGGCGTTTTTGGATTCGGCGGCCTGGATTTCGAGTCGGCGGCGGGTGTTTTCGAGGAGACCCGAGGCGTCGGTGAGTATACGGGCGAGATCGGAGCGGGTGAGGTCGATCTGTGTCTTCAGCATGATGTAGGTCGGGTGCTTCGAGCGGTAGCGCTGGGAGACGAGGGTGAGTTCGCGCTCGCGGGCGTTGAGCGTCTCGACATATTGCATGACCTTTGGTTCCGAGGCGACGCTGGGAAGAGAGAGGAGTTGGTCGAGGTCTTGTTTGTTCGCTTTGATGACGGCGAGGTCGCTGTCGATCTGGCGGAGGCGCTTGTCGATTTCGATCTGGTTGTTTGTGATTTCGGAGACCTGCGACTGGGCGGATGCCATCATGTTCTCGATGGAGGCGGCGCGTTCGCGTTCGCGGAAACTTTGCATCGCCTCCTCGGAGACGCGCATTTTTTTGCGGAGGCGGTCCGCCTCGTCCATGAGGAACTGGGTCGCGGATTTCGAGGCCTCGCTTCGACGCTCGAAGACATAGCGGATGTATTCATCGGCATAGGAATTCGCGAGTTTCACCGAGAGGTTCGGGTCGAGCGTGGTGATCATCACATCGATGAGGCGGGTGTTTGTGCGGTAAACCGCAGCCACCATCGAGGTGAGGGCGCCTGCAACGCGGTCCGGCGTGGCATCACGGGCCGGGATGCCGGCGGCGGAGAGGAACCGGGGATCCTGATCGAGTTTGTAGCGTGCGGCGACGCGCTGGGCGAACGGGTAGCTACGCAGCAGGTCGACGACGGTATTGATCATGTCGATGGAGCGTATGGCTTCATCACGGACCTGCTGCTGCTCGATGATTTTCGCCTGTTCCTGTTCGATGAAGAGGACGGCGCGTGCGCGGTAGGTCGTCTCGATTTTGGAAAGGCTGTATCCGGCGTAGATTCCTGAAATGATGACGCAGAGGATGACGATCCACAGGCGGTCAATGACGGCGTGGAAATACTCGCGCCAATCGATGGCATCGGTGACCGTTTGGACGGCGGTTTTTGCCTTGGAATTCGGGGAGAGGGTTTCGTTGCTCATGGAAGAATGGAGCTGGCGCCTGGATCAATACCAACTTTCGCCGACGGTGATAATGTCGCCGGGCAAGACCTTGAAGCCGCCGCCTTTTTCGTCGTCGAGGCGTTTGCTGTTGACCTTGATGACTTCGGTTTTGCCGCCGATCTTGCGTTTGATTTGGATGTTTTTCGTATCGGCGATGCGGGTGAAACCGCCGGCCATGCCGACGGCTTCAAGGATTCCGAGGGAGTCGGTGCCCATCAACTCGTAGCTGCCCGGGCTGGAGACCTGGCCGATGACGGTGATCTTCCTTTGAACATACGCGGCGATGTTCAGGTAGATTTGCGGATCAACGAGGTAATCGGCATTGTAGAGGTCGCGGATGCGGTTTTGCGCTTCGCGGACGCTGAGGCCTGCGACGGCGACTTCGCCGAGGAGCGGGAGTTGGACTCGGCCGTCGCGGGCGATTTTCGAACGCATGGAGAGGTCGGGTTCCTTGTAAACCATAAGGTCGAGTGTGTCGCCGGGAGCGAGGATGTAATCTCCTTCGCCCGCCATGAGCGCGGGAAGCGCGCCGTCAGGGCCGGGAGACGGGACATTGCCCGGGGCGACTCCGGGCTGTTGGCCGGGGTTTTGGGAAAAGGGCGAGGGGACCGCGGTGGTCGGGTTTGCATTTGTCCGCGGGGGCGGAAGTTCCGGTGGGGCGGCCTGGGATTGGGTGGCGGCCGCTGCGGCGATGGCGAGGAGACCGGAACGGGCGAGGAAACCGAAACGCATGAGGCGCGGAAGCTAAACCGTGCGCCTTAGAAGTTCAAATTCAAACTGGTGGTGAACCAGGTGGCCATGCCGTCGTTGTTGCCATAGCCGGTGGAGAGATTGAGCGAATTTTGCCAGGAGAGCCACTCACGGATGCTCCAGTAGAGGGAGGCGTTTGCGAGCCAGTATTGCGAGGGACCTTCGACAGGCGCTGGCAGATTGTTGGCTGAGCTCATGCCGATGTATTCCGATTGCTCCCAGCCGCCCGAGAGGGAGAGGTCAACGCCTTTGAACAGGCGCTGCGAGACGGTGCCCATGATGCCGCGGACGAGGTTCCATTCGTCCGGCGAGAGCTGTGAGAAGCCTTGGTTTTGGTAGAACGAGACAGAAAGGCGGGTTTTCTCGCGGGCATTCCATCCGGCGACGAGGCTGAAATTCGGACGGATGTCCACTCCTTGGAAGCTGGCGCTGGCCTTGAAGTAGGTTTTCTCGGTGGGGGTGTAGTTGATGGCGCCTTGCCAGACGGGGCGCCACCCGGTGAATTCCGCATCGGGGATGTTTTGGTCCTCGACATAGCCCGCGCCGGCGCCGGCATCGACAGAGAATTTCGGGGCGATCTGGTAGGTGAGGACGACCTTCGCATCGATGAATCCTCGACCTTCGTTGGTTCCGTATTCGGTGAGGAAGTTTTGAACATCTTCGCCGGCGCTCAGGACGAAGCGTGCGTTGGTTTTCGGAGTGACGAGCCAATCGGCATAAACGCTGGCCGAGTAGGAGGCGCTGTTGGTGTTCGGTTGGGCTGCTTCGCCGGGGGCCACCTGGGCGTCCGCGTTGTTCGAGAAGGAGGCTGCCGCGGCGGCTCCAACACTGACTTCGTCGGTGATGATGTAACGGCTGGTGATGCCGGCCGCGACGGCGGTTTGCCAATTATTCGCGCCGGCGATTACATCGTAGCCGGGGCCCCAGGAAGCCGACGAGGACAAGTTCACCGAGAGGCGGCCGGTATCGTAGCCGATGTCCAAGCCCGCCGTCATGAAGAGCGGGTTGCGCTGGCTGCCGGTGCCCGCGGCCGTGTAGTCCTGATTGAAGTAGTAGGTGTAGCCGGCGGAGTAGCGGGCGTTCACGCTCCAGACGCCGATTTGGCGCTCATAGCTCACACCGAAGGACGGGGCGGCGAAGAAGCTGTTGTTGTCGGCCGCGTTGGTGTTTGTGCCGACGGAATTTTGGTTCGAGTATTGCCAGCCGGTTGAAAGCCCCAGCGAGAAGTCCAGCGGGCCGAAGCGGAGCCCGTTGTCGATGTTGCGGGCGAGGCGGTCCATGTTCTCGACGAGATTCCAAGAGTCCTCGGCCGCGAGTTGGCTGGATTCCTCGCCGAGACCGCCACCGGGTTCGAAATATTGGGGAGTGAGTTCGCGATCGACCATTTGACCGGCCCAGCGGTTGCGGAATTCCGCTTCGCGCACGGTGAGCACGGTTTGCGCCGTGGCTTCGCTGTGGATGGTCAGGAGAGCCAATGCCGCAATGGCTCCGGCTGAAGGGACTTTAAAAAATTTCGGGCTGTGTTTATTCCAGGAGGACATGGGTGGGTGGTGGTTTGTCCTGATGTTGCGGCGGGTTTTCTGCACAGGAGTTCGAGGGTTGTCAACAACGGGTGTCAAAATTTTCGCAAAAATTTTGCATTCTGAGGGATTAAACTTTTGTGTAACCGGTTCGGCTTGGGCAGTGAGGGGATCGAACCCCCGACCAATAGTGTGTAAAACTACCGCTCTACCGCTGAGCTAACTGCCCGGCGCCAAATCCATGGCGAGAGGGGATTGTGCCTGTGTGGTGCGCGGGCATCAATTCCATTTTGTTTTTGTGGGAAAGAAAAAACGGCGCCGAATTTCTTTGGCGCCGTTTTCCGGTTGGGCGGTTGAATCGTGCGCCCGTGAATGCTTCAGGATTGTGCGGCGCCAGATTTTTTAGCGCGCCAGTGTCCGCTCTCGAGGCGTTCGAAGATGTTGAGTTTTTTGCCGGTGCCGCTGAAGAAGACTTGGACATGGTTGACCGGCTTGTCGATTTTGGCGGCGATGTCCTTGGCGGTGATTCCGGCGTCGCCGGCTGCGGCGATGATTTTTGTGATCTGGGTTTTCAGGAACCCGCGCGGGGCGCGCTTGGCGGACTTGCCAGCTTTCTTTTTTGCGGCGCCGCGGCGCTTGCGTCCGGCGCGGACCGCATTTTTGGCGAGGTTTTCCTTGCCCGAGCTGAGGAGTTCGATTTGTTTTTCGACTTCCTTGATCTTCGCATGCAGGCGTTCTTTTTTCTTTGTCAACGACGCAAGATAACTGAATGTCTTGCTGCTGAGGTCTGTTATTTTCATGGGGCGCGGAGTTCGCCATATTTCCATGTCGCAAGGCAAGTTTTTTTATTAGATAATTTTTAGATTGTGTCGCGAGGAATTGTTAAAATGCCCATTGGAAAGGGGGAAATCGATGTGTGGCGGATCGGCGGAGAGCCGAATCCGGGGCATTTGTCCGAAGCGGAAAAATGCCGTGCTGATACCATTGTATGTGCAAAAACACGAAAAAACTTTGTGTTATCGAGAGTAGGTATCCGTTTTATTGCAGGGAAATATCTCGGAGAAAAAATTCCGGTTTGCGATTTTGTGTTGTCGGGGGACGGCAAGCCGCATTTGGAGGGGGTTGGGGATTTGCATTTCAACCTAAGCCATTCAGGCGATGAGGTGGCTGTGGCGTTTTCGCGGTCGCCGGTGGGCTTTGATATCGAAACAAAAGTCCGGAGGGTCAATTGCGGAGGGCTTGCGCGGCGGTTTTTCACGGAGAGCGAGGCGCGGCGCGTGGAGGGGGCTGGCGGGGAAATGCGCGAAGTTTTTTTCGGAATTTGGACAGCAAAGGAAGCGGTTCTTAAGTTGGAGGGAAGGGGAATTGCGGGGGGATTGCAGCGCGCGGTGGTGGAGTCGGACCGTCGCGCCGTGCTGGATGGGCGCGAGGTTTTTCTCGGGCGCGTGGAGTGGGACGGCGTGAGCGGCGCGGTGGCTTCGTTCGATGAAATTTCCCGGCTACGGGTTCGAACCGAGATTTTGTAAGTCGGCTTCCTTGCCGCTGCGGACGATCTCCAGATTTTTCCGGGCGTCCTCGAGGTTCGGATCGATCGCCAGGGCGCGGTGGAAGGCGTCGATGGCTTCGCGGGTGCTCCCGGTGCGGTAGAGGGTGACGCCGAGGTTGCACTGGAATGTGGCGTTGGCGGGGAATTTCTCGACGAGGCTGGCGTAGAGGTCGCGGGCTTCTGCGAAATTTCCATCCAGCACGAGCGCGTTGGCGAGGTTGGATTGGATCGCGATGATGTCGGGCGAGAGGCGCATGGCTTCGCGGAAGTGGCGGATCGCGCCTTTCGTGTCTTTTTTGGCGAGAACGGCGGAGCCGAGGTTGTTCTGGGTTTCCGCGAGGTCGGGTCGCAGGCGGACGGCTTCGCGGAAGTGCGCGAGCGCGGGATCGACCTCGCCGCGGTTGAATTTGCGGGCGCCGAGTCGGTTGTGCGCCTGCCAACAGTCGAAGTTGTGCTCGAGCGTGTGGGTCCACATGGACTCTTCGTTTTGCCAAATCGCGGCGTAGTTGTAGGACAAGGTGGCGAGCGCGAAGCAAATGGCAGCGGCGGCTCCGAGGAGGAGAGGTTTGACGGCGGCTGCGGCGAGTTCGAATGCGCGGGTTCCCGCGGCGGCGACGAAAGCGAGCGGGCCGATCATGGGAATATAGATAAAATGGTCGGCGACCCAGCCCACGCGCATGTAGGACATGGGAACGAATCCGAGGACCGGCAGCAGCATGAGGAAGTAAAACCCGAACGCCATGAGCGCATTCGCGCCCCAGGTTTTTCGTTTCATCCAGAAAATCCCCGCCGCGGCGGCGATGACGGGCCAGGCGAGGAATTGTGCGGGCTGCGGCGGGTTGGCATCCCACTGCGGGTAGATTGGCAGCAGCAGCGCGGGCCAAAAAATCTTCGAGAGGTAGAACAGGACGGCCATGCCGGCGATGGCGAGGCGGGAGTCAAAGCCGCCGATGGGGATCGGTTCGTCGCCGATGGCGCGGGAGTGCTGGAAATTCAGTGTCACGAGTCCGAGGACGAGCGAGACGAGGAAAAACGGTGCGGCCAGTGCGATGTCCTGCCAACCGATGCGCCCGCGCCGCCACCAGGCGTGCAGAAGCATGGCGACCGGGAACATCACGGGGGAACTTTTTCCGAGCATCGCGAGGATGAAAAAAACG
>JBMOIA010000002.1:0-28760 GCA_049317565.1 Terrimicrobiaceae bacterium
ACCTTGCCGGGGCCGAGGCGGAACTCCGAGGAACGCAGCGCGAAAATCCCGGACGACTCCGAGATTTCGAAGCCGGAGATGTCGAGTTTGGGAATCCCTGGAACCGCAAGCATCCCCCCCCGGCCCGAGATCCCCCACCCTGCGGAGTTCTTCACGGTAGAAAGGGCGACTCCGTTTGCGGAAAATCCTTTGTAGGAAACATCGCAGTTCGGGAGTTCAATCCGGTCCACGAGGAATGCAGAGCGGCCGCCTTTCGATTCAGCCACTTCGGCCGCCAGTCCCGCTGCCGGCATCGGATCCTTAAAAACAACAACCAACCTCTCTGCGCCGATTTCATGGAGATGCAGATTTCCCTTCAGCAGCGAGCGCCATTTGCACGGCGCCGAAATCGATTCCGCGCGAAGCGAGTCGATGAGAGAGTCCGCCCTGCCGCGCAATTCCAGCAACGAAGCGGCCGCCACCATCCCCTCGGCGCGCAGTCCGGAGACCGTTGCTTCCGCGCGCAAGGCATCGCCGACCGCATCCTCCACGATCCGCGTGGCCTGCGGACTGCCCAAAAAGCCGAAAAACCACAACACGCCGCCAGCCACCGCGATCGCGCAAACCAAAACGACACCCGCCAAGGCGACCGCCGGCAGGTTGTTTTTTTTCCGGCCCACGGGCCCGACTCAGCTGAAAGAAAGTTTCGTGACCCCGGCCGCGGATGCGGCGTTCAACACATCCATCACGCGCTCGTGCTTGGCCTGGGGGTCGGGGCGCAGGATGACAGGATCCTTGTCGCCGAATTTCTGGATGGTCTGCTTCAACCACGCGCGCAACTCGGGGAGTTCCTTGCTCGTCGGGTTGTCGTAAACTTGGTTGTTCATCTGGATCCGGCCGTCGGGCAGGATGTCGATGATGATCGGCGTGGTCGGGATTCCTCCGGCGGCGGCCGCCGATTTGCCGCTCGGCAGGCTGATGTTGAGCTCCTTCTCGATGATCTGCGATCCGGCCGAGGCCATGAAAAAAAGCAGGAGCACGAACACCACATCGACCATGGGTGCGATCTGGAACCCGACATCTCCGTCTTCGGATGCGCCTCCTCCGCCCATGGGTCAGGAAATGAAATCTCCGGGGCAGTGCCCGGCAGGGCGTTGAAAGAAAAAACGAGGGGCGGCTTTCATGATGGCGATGCGGCTTTCGGGTCCTTGTCCACAACCGAGAAGGTCACATTCCCGACACCGGACTCGCCGACGGCGACGAGGATTTTTCGGATGAATTCGAAACGCACTTCGCGGTCTGCGCGGATGAGGACGCGCATGAGCGGATTGCCGGCAACCTTGCTTTTCAAAAGCGGAACGATGTCGGCCGGTGCGGCATAATCTTTCTGGTCCACCTCGATGGCCGTGGAATCATTGATCGGCGCGTAGGTGACATTGATGATGACCTGGCCGGGGTTGTCCTTCGCCTCCTTGGCTTCTTTGGCCACGGGCAGGGTGATTTCCTTGTTCGACTGCAAGACCTCCGTGGAGCTGATCGACATAAAGAAGACGAGCAGCACGAGAAGAATGTCGATCATCGGGGCGATCTGAAATTCCGGATCCGGCTCGCTGTCGGGCGGGCGGACCTTTTTGTTTTTTTTGCGCTGATTCGGGAGGTCGGACATGATCGGATCAACCCCACTCGAGCACGGCGCCGCAGTGCGGACACGGCGTTTGACCAGCCGCGATCGCTCCACCGCAGACCGGGCAGGCGGTATCTGTGAGCGCCACTTTCTGCGAAAGCCCCGCGCTAGCGGCGGCCGCCGAGGTCATTCCCGAGCCCGAGGACTTGCGAGGGCGGGCGGGTTGGAAATTTTCACCGATCACAATGCCGTCCAACTCCTCGTAGGGGATGTCCTCGATGAGCCGATGCATGATTTCATCCACGCGGACGAGGACGATGGTGACCAGGTTCCGGAAGTAATAGTAATAGATGAAGGCTGGGATCGCGATGAAGAGACCGCTCGCCGTGGCCATGAGCACTTCACCGATCCGGAGGGCCAATCCGCGAGGGTCGGCCACGCCCGAGGAACCCAGAACGGCGAACGCGCCCATCATTCCAATAACGGTTCCAAGCAAACCGATCATCGGGGCGATGACGCCAATGACGGAGGTGTAGCTGATTTTGGTTTTGATGATCTGGCCTTCGCGCTGGCCGTATTCGATGAGGGCGGTCTCGACGGCATCGCGGCCGCGGCCGAGGCGTTCCATCGCCCCGCGGACAACTTCCGCGATGTAAACCTTCTTGTTCGCTTTGCAGATTTCCCAAACCTCCTGGTAGTTCCCGGCCTTGATCGTGGATTCCAGCGACTCGACCAGAGCTTTCGGTGCGAGAGCGTCCACCCGCAGCACGATGTAGAGCTGAATGATGAACATGATCAGCACCACGGAGGTTCCGAGGATACAGATCCAGATCATGATGATCAGCGGACCGCCGTGCAGGATCATCTCGATGATGCTCATTTGGCCTTCGCCCTCAGCGGCGCGGAGCGGCAGCGCGGCCGCGAGGAGCAACAGGATCGTGGGAAGGATTCGGGTGGCTGGGTGGTGGGTTTTCATGGGAAATTTATGGAACAACGACTTTTTCCTCCTCAAGGGCTTTGGCGCGCTCGGTGGCGGCCGCCGCGGATTTGGGGTCGTCGTTGAAAATGGTGGCAACCAAAAGGTAATTTTCCAACGCGCGTGGCTTGTCGCCGGATTCCTCATCGATCTGCCCCATGAGGAACAACGCCTGGCTGTGTAGCGGGGCGTCGTCACCGCCGGGGAGCTTCACTTGGCGCGCCGCGGAGGCGAGCGGCTCGATCTTTTGCCGGGCGGAGACCACATCCTTGCGCGACAGCGCGAGGCGGCCGAGCAGGAGGTCCAGACTGGATGCGGAAGCCGGGTAGAATTTGCGGAATTCCTTAAGCGTTTCGTCGGCTTGGGCAGATTGCCCCTCCGCCAGATAAACTTCGGCGAGCATCGACAGACTGCGTTGCGCCCATGGCGTGGGCAGGCCTTTGAAAGTCTCCACGAGCGGTTTCAGTTCTACGAGGGCCGCGGCCGAATTTCCGGCACTCCATGCTTCCGTGGCTTTCGTGAACGCGGGCGGGGCTTCTTTTTCCACCGAGGCGACCTTGTCGAGCGGGACGCCCGTTTCCGCCGGCCCCACTTTGATCCGAACGGAATCACCCCGCACTGCTGTGACGAGCCCCTCGCGCCTCTGACCGTCCTTTTGCACCACGGTGTCCTGCGCCTGCGCGGAGAAAGTTCCGCAAACCAGCAAACCAGCTGCCAAACTCATCGCGGCGGCTCGGGGGACACTTGCATTCATCTGGGCGAATCCCTAATCTTTCCCTTCAGCTTAATCAACATTTTCGTCGCCATCCCATGATCGAAGTCTTCCGGAAAAACCAACGCGGCCTGATGCTACTGGTCGCCATCCTCACCATCGTTTCGTTCATCATCCTTTACAACACGACGCAGCTCGAGCAGCTCGCCGACACCCGCACGCCCAGCATTTACGGGCGCGCGCTCGATCAGGCGGCGATCGACCGTCAGGTGAAAAATTACCAGCTCACCCTCGCGCTCGGACAACTCGACCTCCTTCAAAAGCTCGGCGGCACCTCGGAGGATCGCGACATGGCGCTCACGAATTTCATTTGGAACCTTCTCGTCCTGCAGCACGAGTCGGCCAAGCTTGGAATCAAGCCCACGGACGCGCAGGTCGCCGCCCGCATCAAAACAATCCCGGTATTCCAGACCGGCGGGCAGTTCGACCCGATCAAATACTCGAAGTTCCTTGCAGAGCAACTCACGCCGCGCGGGTTCACCGAGCGGCAATTGGAAGAGGTCGTCCGCGATGCGCTGCGCCTCGAGGCCGTCGAAGCCATCGTCCAATCGCCCGCCGCGCTCGGCGATGCCGAAATGCTGGCGACCAAGCGCATTTTCCAACCGGTCACAGGCTCGTATGTGAAATTCGAAAAAGCCAAGGCGGCCGACGGTATCCAGATCACACCCGAGGAAATCAACGCCGCCTACGAGCAGAACAAGGCGAGCCTCATGGCGCCAGAAAGGCGGACTGCGGAAATCGTCGTCTTCGCCGCGCCCGAGCCAGTTGATTCGGAAAAGAAGGAAAATGTGGAGGCGCTCCAAGCCCTCGCCAATGAAGCCAGCGCGTTTGTGGATTCCATGGCGAAAGAGGGATTGGATTTTGCCAAGGCCGCCGAAAAATCCGGCAGGCAGGTGCAAAAGCTCTCCGCATTCGACCGCTCGGGAATGCAGGAAAAGCCCGAGGAAGGTCCCGTGGCCGATGCCCTCCCGCAACTCGCCGCTGCGGCATTCCTACTCGCCGGCCCCGGATCGACAACCGATGTCATCCAGTCGGGAGATGCTTTTTACATCCTCCACCTCGCCTCGGTCGAGCCAGCCCGCCAGATGACACTCGACGAATCCCGCTCCCAGATCGAATCCGGGCTCCGCGCCAACAAGGCGGAACAGGCGTTCGCGACTTCCGCGACCTCCGCGTTTAACACCCTCAAGGCTGCGGTGGATGGCGGAAAGACATTCGAAGAAGCCGCCACCGCGCAAAACCTGCCCGTCTTCAAAATCTCGGACATAGTCCCGGCCGGCGAGGAAACCAAGCCCGAGGACCAGATGCTTTCCGCAGGCACGCTGCTGTTGAAGGATGGCGATTTGTCCGGCCTGGAGCGCGCGCCATGGGGCGCTTTTGCGATCCGCTTGGACACCCGCGGTCCCATTGACCAAAAGGCGCTCGAGGAACGCGAAACCGAACTGCGCGAAGGAATCCTCGCGAACAAGCGCGATGTCCTGTTCGCCGAATGGCTGCGCAGCCGCCGCGAACAGGCCGGCATCACCATGCCCGGCGCGAACCGTGGCTGATGTCGGAGTCCGCCGCGCAAATTTTCGACGAGGCGACCGGCGACATCGCCATCGGGGAACTCGATGCAGCGGTCGAAAAATTCCGGCGCTGCGTGGAAATCGACCCGGATTTTTTTGACGGCTGGCATGGCCTCGGCATGGCGCTCATGAAAAGCGGACACCACGCGGAAGCCGTCGAAGCCGGTCTCCGCACCGTGCAGCTCGATCCGCAAAACCAACTCGCCTGGTCCAGCCTCTCCCTGTTCCATGTCAAAAACGGCCAGATCAAGGAGGCCGAGGCCGCCGGCGCCAAGGCGCGCATCCTATCGTGGGGCGGCAAAATAAAAACAGACGCCTGAGCTTTTACCTATGGACCGCGCATTTTCCATCACCACCGCGATCGATTACACGAACGGCGCGCCCCACATCGGCCACGCTTATGAAAAGGTTCTCACCGATGCCATCGCGCGCCACCGCAGGCTCCGCGGGCAACCGGTTTTTTTCCTAACCGGCGTGGACCAGCACGGACAGAAAGTCCAGCAATCCGCCGAAAAGCTCGGCATGGAACCGAAAGCGTTCGTGGACGGCATCACGGCGCAATTCCTCGCGCTCTGGGACAAACTCGGAATTTCCCACGACGCCTGGGCCGCAACAACCGAACCCGTCCACATCCGCTGTGTGCAGGGTATGCTGCAGCGACTCTGGGACGCGGGGCATTTCTACAAGGACAAGCGCGGCGGCCACTACAGCGTCCGGCAGGAACAGTTCCTCACCGAAAAGGAACGCGGCCCCGACGGCCAGTTCGGCCCCGAGTGGGGCGAGGTCGTTTTCCTCGAGGAGGAGAATTACTATTTCAAACTCGCCACCCACCGTGACTGGTTGCTCGGACTGATCGACTCGTGCGCCAAAGCCGGCAACCCCATTGTCATCCCGGAATTCCGCGCGACCGAATTGCGCAACGCGGTGGAAAAACTCTCGGGCGACCTCTGCATTTCTCGCCCCAAGTCGCGACTCACCTGGGGCATCGAAATGCCGTTCGACCGCGATTTCGTGACCTATGTCTGGTTCGATGCGCTCTCGAACTACATCAGCTTCGCGGGCTACGACCCCGCCCCCGGCGCGGACCTCTCCGCATTCCATTCCCGCTGGCCGGCCGTGCATGTCATCGGAAAGGACATCCTCGTTCCGCCACATGGTATTTACTGGCTCGCCATGCTCCACGCCCTCGGATTTTCCGATGCGGAGATGCCCACACTGCTCGTCCACGGTTGGTGGAATATCGCCGGTGCGAAAATGAGCAAAAGCCTCGGCAACATCGTTGACCCCGCCGCCCTCGCGGAACGCTACGGCCCCGCCGCGCTGCGTTGGTATCTGCTCTCGGACATCGCCACCGGGCGTGATGCGGATTTCAACATCGAACGCCTCGAACAACGCTACAACAGCGAACTCGCCAACAGTCTTGGCAACCTGCTGAACCGGACGCTCAACATGGCAAAGCGCTACCGCGGCGGCGTCTTGCAAAAAGCCGATTCCCCGCTCGCGGATTTCGTTTCGGAAAAAGCGGCGCGCTGGGATGCGGCCATGGAAGCCTACCAACCCCAAACCGCCATCGAAGCGGCAATGGAAATCGCCGTCCGCTGCAACGCCTATGTCGAGGAAACCGCGCCATGGAAGCTCGCGAAGGACGAGAGCCAATCCGCCAAGCTCGACGAAGTGCTCTATACCCTCGCCGAGTCGCTGCGCATCCTCTCGATCCTCTTGGAACCGATGGTCCCCGGACAAGCCGCCTCCATGCGCGCACAGTTGAATTGGACGGAAGCTCCCTCTGTATCAGGCACTCGCTGGGGACTACTTCCCTGCGGACACCAACTCGCCGACCCGGTTCCGCTGTTTCCCCGTATCGAAGCGCAACCGTGAAGCATCCGCTGCGCCACTGGCTGGAATACGCAGGGCTTTCCGCCGCGGCATGGGTCGTCGCCCGCCTCGACTACAAAACACTCCTTCCACTCGCCACTCTGCTGGGTTCGATCGTTTATCAATTCGACAAGCGGGGACGCCGCCTCGCCCCCGCAAACATCGAGGCCGCGTTTCCCGGAAAATTCACCGCCCGAGAAAAATCCCGCATCGCGCGCGCCTCCTACGCCACATTCGCCCGCACGATGCTGGGGCTCTTCTGGGCACCGAATTTGAATTGGGATTTCGTCCGCGAAAATGTGGTCTTCGAAGGCTGGGAACACGACACCTGCCGCAAGGATCCCGCAAAGCCAGCGATCTATTGCTGCATGCATTTCTCGAATTTCGAACTCCTCTCACTCGTGAGCGTGTGGTCGATCACCAACGGCCCCGTCATCGCCCAGCGCTTCAAAAACCCGCTCCTCGGCCCGGTCTTCGACCGCCTTCGCGCCAGCACGGGCAACCATGTCATCCCCCAGGAGCGCGCCATGGTGAAAATGCTCAAGCACCTCCGCTCCGGCGGGAAATTCGGCATGCTCATCGACCTCAACCTCGATCCACGCGAAGGCAGTGTGCCGATCATGGCATTCGGCGGACTCGTCACAAGCGTCACCCAGGCCCATGTCGCCATCGCGCAGCGCACCGGCGCCGCAATCGTTCCTGTCGAATGCCGCCCGCTGCCTGGAGGGCGCTACCGCATCATCCACCACCGCCCGATCGAATGCCCCGCCGATGCCGACCCCGCCAGCCTCGCACAACAATGCTGGAACACCTTGGAGCCTGGAATTCACGCGCACCCCGAATGCTGGCTCTGGGCCTACAAGCATTGGCGCTTCCGTCCCCTCGAAAGCACTGCCCGCTACCCGTGGTATTCGAATCCGCACCCCGGTTTCGAGGCAATGGCCGCGCCCCTTTTGGTTGCCAACCCGCAAGCCGCCGCCTAAGCCCATCGCCCGATGCTGGAAATCCAAAATGTTTCGCTCGAGACAGGCGGTTTCGCTCCCCGGAAACTCCTCGACGGCATCAATGCCACATTCCAGCAGGGCAGCCTCTGCGCGGTGATCGGACCCTCGGGCTGTGGAAAAACCACTCTTCTCAAACTCATCGCCGGAATCGCCCCGGGCGAGGAGGAGGGGGAGGTTTTTTGGAAATCCCGCGACCTTGCCCAAGAGGATTTTTCGGCATCTGAGATCGCTTATGTTCCGCAGTTCGGCGTCACCCACGCGGAACTCAAAGTTCGGGAGTCCGTGGCGTTCGCCCTGCGGCTGCGCGTCGCCGGATCGGAAAATTCCAGAGAACGGGTCGCGCAACTCCTCGAAGAAGTCGGCATGGCGGACTTGGCCGAACAGCGCGTTTCAACGCTCTCCGGCGGACAGCGCCGACGCCTCGCCCTCGCGATCGAACTCTCGAGCAAACCCGAAATCCTTCTCTGCGACGAAGTCACGAGCGGTCTTGATCCGCAGTCGGAGGACGACATCGTCAAACTCCTGCACAAGCTCTCCCGCAGCGGAAACCGCCTCGTCCTCACGGTCACGCACAGCCTGCAAAACCTCGAACTCTACGATTCCGTTACCGTCCTCGACCGCGGAGCCCTTGCCTACCAAGGGCCACCGCAATTCCTCGCTCACTACTTCGGCGTAGATACCCCGGACCAACTCTACGCACGCCTCGCCCTGCGCGAACCCGCCGACTGGGCGGCATCCTGGACGAAGCACCGCAACGCACTCGCCGAGGCATCGAAAACCAACGAGACGACGCCGACAGAACCGATAAAACCCGAAACCGACTCCGCTCCGTCCCCTTCCCCGCTTTCCCAATTTGCCACGCTTTTGCACCGCCGCCTGCTCGTGTTCTCGCGCTCCGGTCCACAAATCCTCCTCCAGGCCGGACTCGTCATCGGCTTCCCGTTGTTGGTCGCCATCTTCGCATGGAACGGCCTTCCGGCGGTGAAAAGCCTCAGCATGGGACTCGACCTCGATCTCGTCCGCCAAATGAACGAGGCGCGCGAGTTCCTCATCCAGTCAAGCAAGGTCGGCAGCCTCGTCTCGGGCATCGTCATGTTTCAGGTCATCTTGCTCACCCTCATGGGCGCAAACAACTCCGGCCGCGAGATCGCTTCCGAACGCACCATTTTCGAACTCGAAAAACTCGCGGGTCTCAGTCCCCTCGCCTATGTCGCGTCCAAGGCGGCATTCCTCTCACTGCTCGTCGCCGCGCAGTCCCTCTGGATGGGACTCTTCGTCCACCATGTCTGCGGATTCCCGGGCGACCTTGGAGCGCAACTCGCGATGCTTCTCCTGGTCAACGCCGCGATGACCTCGATCTGCCTCGCCGTCTCGAGCCTGCTCTCCTCGCCGGAGCAATCCTCGCTCGTCTCGATTTACATTGTCGGCTTCCAGCTTCCGCTCTCAGGCGCCGTCCTCGCCCTGCCGGAATTGCTCGGCACAGCCGTCCGCCCGTTTGTCTCCGCCTACTGGAGTTGGTCCGGAATCCTGCAAACCCTGCGCGGCGAGCGCTACTACGACATCGTGCAGACCGTCGTTCAAAGCCCACTCTCCCCCGCCCCGCTTTGCATTCTTGTCCTCATCATCCACATTGCCGCCGGTCTCCTGATCGCATGGGCCGGATGCGAACGCCGACAACTTGGATAAAAAAACCATGCCGCACGAATCCCAGGCCATCCGTAACTCCGAAGACATCACCCGCGAATGGGCATCAATTCTCGCGCCCTGGGCAGTCCCCCCCGGCGGCTCCGCGGGACGCGCTTTTTCCGAGCCGCCCCACGCCTACCGCGCCGAGATCCAGCGTGACCGCGCCCGCATCATCCACTCGACCTCATTCCGACGCCTCGATGGAAAAACCCAAGTCTTCCTCAACGGAACCGGCGACCACTACCGCACACGGCTCACTCATACGATCGAAGTGGCCTCGGTCAGCCGCACCGTCGCCCGCGCGCTGCGACTGAACGAGGACCTCGCCGAAGCCATCGCCCTTGCGCACGACCTCGGCCACCCGCCGTGCGGCCACCGCGGCGAGGAGGAGCTCGACCGCCTCCTGAAACCCCACGGCGGCTTCGACCACAACGCCCAAAGCCTGCGCATCGTCGAGGTTCTCGAGGAAAAATACCCGCAATTCGCCGGACTCAACCTCGTTTGGGATGTCCGCGAGGGGATCCAAAAACACGCCGACGGCTACATCCATCCCGAAACCGGACTCCCCTACCCCAGTCCCTCGCTGGAAGCGCAAGTCGCCGACCTTGCCGATGAAATCGCCTACTCGAGCCACGACCTCGACGACGGCATCGACGCCGGCCTCCTGGATGTCCGCTCCCTCGGCGATGTCCCGCTCTGGCGCCGGGCGCTCGACCGCGCCCGCTCCGAGTCGGCCGCCATCGACCCCCGCTGCCACCGCGGCTTCATCATCCGCTGCCTCGTGAACACACTGGTGGACGATCTTGTTTCAAACACCCGCCAAGCCATCTCCGAAGCGCACATCGAAACACTCGGCGCCGTCCGCAACCACCCGCACCGCCTCGCCGCATTCAGCCGCGAAATTCGTGCGGAACTCTCCGGGCTCCGTCGCCATCTTTTCGCCAATTTTTACCAGCACCCCGCCGTCTCCGGAGCCAATGAGGAAGCGGCGCGCCTGATTTCGGAGCTTTTCGAATTCCTCTCCGCGAACCCCGAAAAAATGGGCCGCAAGGCGCGCTCGCGAATCGAGCGGGACGGGCTCCACCGCAGCGTGGGCGACTACATCTCGGGAATGACCGACCGCTACCTCGCCCGCCAACACGCGGACCTCGTGGCCAAATAAAAAACCCCTCCAGCGCGCACGCGGGAGGGGTTTTATTGAAAGACTGGCTGATTATTTTACGTGGCCCGAGACGTGCTTGGTCATCTCGAACATCGTCACGGAGGACTTGCCACCGAAAACGGCTTTCAGCGCGGCATCGGCGTTGATTTGGGTCTTTTTCTTAGGGTCCTGGAGCTTGTGCTTCTTAATGTAGTCCCAGACTTTTTTGGTGAGCTGGCCGCGGGGAAGCGGGGTGGAACCAACGATCACCGCGAGGGTGGCGTCGGGTTGGACTGGCTTGAGGAGGGCCGGATTGGCTTTCCGTTTCGATTTGGTGGCAGTTGGCATGTTTGGTTTTTTGGTTGGAGTTTTCCGCCGGCCGCAGCCTGCGGGGTGGGAAACGAACCATCCGTTTTGGTGGGCGGGGGGCTCGAACTTGGGCGGTTGTTAACAACTCACCCCACCTTCGTCCAACCTTTCTTTACGCAAATTCAAGCCCCGTCCGTGCGCACCAATTCCCCGCAGTGCGCGGAAAATCCGGCCCCGAACGCCGCCATCCAGACCCGCCGGGTCTCCGGCTTCATCCCGGCTTCCACCGCTGCAAGCACACTTGGGCTGCTGATATTTCCATGATCGCGCAAAACCGCCCGGCTCGCATCCAAATCGATTCCCGGGATTTCGCGCCCGATCGCATCGAGCACATCGCGTCCGCCGGTGTGCGTGGCGACAAGATCGGGTTCGCCAGTCCTCGACCCGTAGAGTTCCGAAACAGCCCGCGCGGCGAGAACCGGCACTTCGCGGTGGAGTTGGTTTTTCAGGAACCCGCCATCGTTCACAAAGCGGATCTTCTCGCGGTGTTGCGGAAGATGGATCGTGCGGAAACCGCCGAAACGGAACTGCCCGCCAAGGTCCCGCCCGCGCCAGAGGGCAGCCGCCGCACCGTCGCCGAAGAGACACAAACTCACCAGCACGCCCGGTTCGTCGTTCAGGAAAAATGCCGCCGAGCAAACCTCAACCGCCACAGTCGCCACAAGAGCCCCGGGCCGTGCCGCAAGGACTCCCCTCGCCGCTTCGAGCATCGGCAGCGCGGCACCACAGCCGAGTCCCAGCAAATCTTGCAGAAACGCCCCGGAACCGATGCCCAACCGCTCCGCGACATGGCTGCTCAGCCCTGGACACAAATATCCGGTGCAGGTGCAGACGAGCAGCGCAGCGATCTCGCGCGGCAACACCCCCGCTCGCTCGCAGGCGTCGGAAAGAACCCGCGAGGCCAACTCCGGTGCATGCGTCTCGAAAATCCGGTGCAACTCCCCTGCTCCGAGGCCGACCACACCCGTAGGGTCGTCCACGCAAAATTGCCGACGCAAAATCCCCGAATCCCCGCCGAGGATTTTTTGCAGCAGCCCCTGCGAGGACGGTTTCAGCCGACCGAATGCCGCCGACTCCTTCAGCAGAGCAAGGCACTCCGCCTGTGTAAGCGAATTCGGCGGGAAGGCGGTGGCGAGCGATTGCAGGAACATCAGCGCACGAGTTGCAGCATGCTTTGAAAAGGAATGCAACGCCGCCGCGCCAAGGCAAACGCCCCGCGCAACGCGATCGGACGAACCAGGAGGAAATGCAGGACCATTGCCGTGACCATCCGCCGCCGGAAACGCCGGCGCTGCGCGTCACGGCAAGCCTGCGCCGCCGAAAGCCAATTCATTTTGCCTTCGGCATAATCGAGGCAAGGAAAGAGCGCGCATTCGGCGGACTCGAAAGCCATCGTCATCCCGTTGCCGGTAAAGGGAGGAATCATGGCCGCCGCATCGCCGATGGAAAATTCCGGTCCCGACTGTGCCCCGAGCCGGAATCCCGCCACGCCGCAAAAACTCCCCGGCACCGGTTCGGCCCCTCGAAGCCGGCCTGACAAATCAGACAGCCCGCACTCTTCGAGGATTCGAAACAACAACTCCACCCCCTTGGCATCGCGCACCGCATCGGCACGGAACAACCCGCACGCGTTCACCGCGCCGCCTTCGATCCGCGCGAGCCCGATGTAACCGCCGGGCGAGGCGAACATCTCCAGCCCGCTTGCAAGCTCCAAGCCGCGAAAATGACACTTCAACCCGATCCACTTCCCCTTCGTCCTCGGGCGCCCCGCCGCCCAGACCGTGCCCTCGCCCGCCACGATCCGCGATCCGGTTTTCAAAACACCACCTGCCGATTCGAATTCGCACCGCAACCTTTCATCCAAAACCCAGCGCGAAATCCCGATGCCATCCACCTCCATCTCGGCAACGCATCCGTTGAGATCATTCCACCTCGCGCGGTTGATCCTGACTCCGCCGTCGAGCGCCTCGCCAATCCCAAGCGATTCCAGGGTTGTCTGCGAAACACCGCTCACGAACTCCCCGCAGACCCGGTGCCGCGGATACGCGAGCGCCTCGTGCAATTCCACCTCCACCCCGCGCCGCGCCAAAGCCACGCCAAGCGACAGCCCCGCCAGTCCACCGCCCGCGATGCGAACCGGACGCCTCATAAACGCGTGGCGAGGAATCTCAGAGCTCCCCGCTTGGTCCGACTCTCGGCGATCCGCCAGCAGGCAGATTCCAACCCGAGCAACCCGCCCAGTTCCCCCGGCAAAAACCCCGCACGAATACTCACCGGCATGTCGTGCCGAGTCACCGCGCCGAACAGCGGCGCCGCCAGTTTCGAAAAAACCAGCGAAACCCGCGACCGCAACGGCTCGCTAAAAATCAAAATGGAGAAGTCCCGCAACAACCCTCCCAGTTCCTGCAGCGCGCCATTCCCGAAGTGGTGCAGCACCAAACTCCCCACACACGCCCCGCCACGCGCACCGCCCAGAGTCTGAAAAAAATCGCCCTCGTTCCACCCGATCCCCGCCGAAAGCCCCACAGGGCGCGGACAAAAATCAAACCCCTCCACCTCCGCCCCCGGCACCGCCCGTTTAACCTTCGCACACAGCGCCCCCTCGCCCGCACCCAATTCAGAAACCCGCCCCGCCCCACTCCGCGCCACCTCGCGCACAATCCACCTCGAATTCCCCATGAAAAAATCCACTACCCGCAAATCCCGCCGGCTCCGCATCGCCCGCGGATCGTCCACCGGCAACGAGTCCAAAATCTCCGGCACGACGATGCGTTCCATCGTTCAGCCCCCGCCGCCGCGTGACTCCAGCAACCGTGCGACATATTTCGCAAGGATGTCGCACTCGAAATTTACCGAGTCCCCCACCCGCAATTCCCCGAGATTCGTCGCCTGCGCCGTGTGTGGAATGATCCACACCACAAACGAATCGCGCCCCGCCTCCGCCACCGTGAGGCTCGTCCCGTTCAGCGCCACAGACCCCTTGTAGGCGACATATCCGCGAAACTCCTCCGGCAGCCCGAACTCCATCCGCAAATCTCCACCCCGCCTCTCCGCGCCGAGCACCGGCACCACGGCATCGATGTGCCCTTGCACGAAATGCCCGCCCATCCGCGCTCCCGACGCCAGGGCGCGTTCAAGGTTCACCCGCTTGCCGACCCCCAGCGCGCCGAGGTTCGTCAGCCGCAGCGTCTCGCCGAGCAGATCGAACCCCAGCACCCCGCCAGCAACCGAAGTCGCCGTCAGGCAACACCCGTTCACCGAAACACTATCGCCCACCCGCACCTCCGCCGCGAAAACCGCCCGCACCGCAAGCCGCGCCCCGGCGCCAGTGCGCTCGAACGCCTCGACACTCCCGACTTCCTCGACCAGTCCCGTAAACATTCCGCGACTATCCGCCCCGCCCCGCCCGCCGCGCAAACATTTCCCGCCGGTATCGGTTGGCTGCGCACGCCATTTCTGTTAAGCCGCGCGCACCATGATCAGCCTCCGGAAAAAAACCGCCCTCATCGCCGCGGCGCTGGGAGCCCTGTTGATCCTCGCCGAACCCGCCATCGCCGCCGCCGCGAAGGAAGCCGATTTCCCCACCCCCCTCGCCGAATACAACGACGCCGCCACGAAAAATATCGGCGAAAAACTCCTCGGCCGCATTCAGGCGGACCCGTTCAACCTCGTTGCCTCGCTCATCTTCCTCGCCGCCATCATCCACACATTCCTCGCCGCGCGCTTCCGCCGGATCTCGCACCACTTCGAGCACGAATACGAAGCCCTCGCCCGACACACGCCGCCGCCCGGACCCGAAGCCGCCGGGCACTACCGCAAGATGGACCGAAAAAAATTCGCCGAGGTCGTCTTCCACTTTTTCGGAGAGGTCGAGGTAGTCTTCGGCATCTGGCTCATCCCGCTCACCATCGCCATTGTTTCCATGAAGGGAATCGACACGGCCAAACACTACATCAACGGCGTGAACTTCACCGAGCCGATCTTCGTCGTCGTCATCATGGCAATGGCGGCGACGCGCCCGGTGCTGGTCTTCGCCGAGGCCGCCCTGCGCCGCTTCGCCGATCTCGGCAAGGGCACGCCGGCCGCCTGGTGGCTTTCGATCCTCACTGTCGGCCCCATCCTCGGCTCGCTCATCACCGAGCCTGCCGCGATGACGATCTGCGCCCTGCTGCTCGTCTCGAAATTCTTCAAGCTCCAGCCCTCGATGCCTCTCCGCTACGCCACCCTGGGCTTGCTGTTTGTCCATATCTCCATCGGCGGAACGCTCACCCATTTTGCCGCGCCGCCCGTCGTGATGGTCGCCGGCACCTGGGGTTGGGACACCCCGTTCATGCTGCAACATTTCGGCTGGAAAGCGGTCCTCTCGATCCTGATCGCCAACACTGCGGTGTATCTCTTTTTCCGCAAAGAGCTGCATGATCTCCGCGCGCCCGACGAGGTTCCCGAGCCGAAGGAAAACGGCGTGCCGCCTGTGCTGATCGCCTGCCACCTGCTGTTCATCGCCTATGTCGTCTATGTCGCCCACTACGCGGCGATGGTTGTGCTGGCGTTCATGTTCTTCCTCGCATTCGTCGCCGCCACGCGCCGCAACCAGGAGGACCTCAACCTCCGCGGCCCCGTCCTCGTTGGATTCTTCCTCGCCGGTCTTGTCATCCACGGCGGTTGCCAGAAATGGTGGATCGAACCTGTGCTCACCAGCCTCGAGCCGGTCCAGTTGTTGCTCGGCGCGACCGTCCTCACCGCATTCAACGACAACGCCGCCATCACCTACCTCGCCTCGCTCGTCCCCGGATTTTCCGATGAGGCGAAACTCGCCGTCGTCGCCGGAGCCGTGGCCGGCGGCGGGCTCACCGTCATCGCCAATGCCCCGAACCCCGCCGGGCAATCCATCCTCCAATCCCACTTTGGCACAAACGGCATCGACGCCCTCAAACTTTTCCTCGGCGCGCTCATGCCGACCGTTGTCTGCGTGGTGATCTTCCTCCTCCTGCCATGATCCGGAATGTCCTGCTGGACTGGTCGGGCACGCTGGCTGACGACCTCGGCAGCGTGCTGGAGGCGACGAACAAAATCTTCGCCGAATACGGGCGCGACCCGCTGGACCTCGAACAATTCCGCAGCCACTTCCGCCTACCGTTCTCCGAGTTCTACGCGGAGCTGCTCCCCGAGGCGACGCTCGAAGGCCTTGAGGAACTCTACGAGCGGTTCTTCCACGGCATGAACGACCGCATCGACCTCCTCCCCGGCGCACGGGAGTTCTTGGATTTCTGCCGCGACACCGGCCGCCGCACGTTCCTGCTCAGTTCCATCAAAACCTCGCACTTCACGATCCAGGCGGAGCGCAACGGCGTCGCCACCTACTTTGAAGTCGCCTACACCGAGGTCATGGACAAGCGCTCGAAGATCCGGGAAATCCTGAAAACCCACCAACTCGATCCGCGCGAAACCATGTTCGTCGGCGACATGGTGCATGACATCGAAACCGCCAAGCACGGCGGCGTGCTCGATGTCGCGGTCCTCAGCGGCTTCGACCGCTTGGAAAAACTCGCCGCCGCCCATCCGACCATCATCGCCAGCGACATCGGCGGCGTCCAAAGGCTCCTGTGAACGAAATCCTCGTCACCGGACTGCGCGCCGCCACGCGCATCGGCGTCCCCGAGCAGGAACGCGGCGAACCGCAGGAAATCGAAATCGACCTGCGCCTCGGCGTCGAAAAATCCTTCGCGGCGATGGGAGACTCGATTTCGGAAACGATCGACTACGCCGCCGTCTGCGACGCCGTGCGCGAATTGGCGGTCGCCCGCCCGCGACAGCTTGTTGAAACCCTCGCCGAGGAAATCTGCCAACTCCTCCTGACCCGCTTCGGGGCCGATTCCGCGGAGGTGGAAATCCGGAAATTCATCTTGCCGGAAACCCGCTCGGTCGGCGTGCGCTGCCGCGCCGTCAGGAACCGGGATTGATCCGCTCCAGCGCCTCGCGCGCCGTAAGGTGTCCGAAGTCGCCATGAAGTTGGATCAGCCCCTGCTGGTCCCGCGCGGTCCTGACCAAACTTTCCTCGAATCCCCCCGCCAGCCAATCGCAAGCACGCCGCACCCGCCCGCTCGGCGTCGGGCCCCGCAACTCCCCGAGTTCGCGCAGGCCGCGCTCCGGTTCGAGCGTGGGAATGTGGGCATTGATCAGGAGGTCGAGCACACGGTCGCTTCCAACGAGCGCGGTTTTTTTGCCGAGCGGACCCGCGGAAAGGTTGAAGTGGAAACTCCAATACGGGTGGTCCAACGATTCGAAAAACTCGCGGAACCCGGCTGGACCGCCCTGCGAGACCAACCGCCGCAGCCGCGGGAACCGACCCGCCACCACAGCCAAAGCCCCGAGACGCCGGTGGGGATGGTTCGACGGCCGGATGCCCGAGAGTTTCCACATCCCCGCATCCAGCATGAGAAGCGAGTTCGCATCGCGCACGGTCCACCACTCGTCCCACAGCGGCTTAAGGTATTTTTTGGTGATCTCGTCGGCATCGTCGAAATGCCGCGGAGCGAGGAAACCCGCGAGCCCGAACAACAAGGCCTCGCCGGACGCCGCTGACGCACGACGGAGCCCGGCCCGAGCGGCAACGAGCAAAAACGGAATCGCATTATTCTTGTATCCCAATCCCGCCGCGATCGCATGGAACAACGCCGCGTCCGCCCCATGCAGCGTTTCGGCGGAACAATACGCGGCATGTTTCGTCCGCAACCGGAATGCCGACGCCTCGGCGATCATCGCCCGCGCCTCGTCCAAACCCACATGCCCTCCGCGCGGCGAAGCACTGGGCCGGAGGTCGTTCTCCACCGGCAACCGGACTTGGGGCACCGAGCGGTTGTCCTGAGTCCGTGCGAAAAAAACCTCACGCCCCTGCGTCAGGAAAAACTGCAGCACCACATTCGCATAAGCGGGGTTCGTGGCGTGCCCGTGCCTCTCCCAGTCCCGCGCATCGGGATCGATCTCGATATCGCCTTTGGTCTCCTCCCCGTCATCGAATCGCACCACGGCGCCTTTGAAATCGGGGCCCGCCTCGCGATTCCAATCCCCGAAATGCAAAACCTCCACGCGCCGCCCGCAGAGCGTCCGCCAAGCGCAACCGAAAGCGCCATTGAACAATTGCGCCTGGATTTCGAGTTCGCCCGGCACCTTCACCGGAGCGGCCTCGGCGACCGACCGACCGCACAGCGCCGCAGCGTAACGCGAATCCCCGTTGGCGCTCACAGATCGGGATACGGCAGGTTGGGAATCTCCTCGGGCATCGGCGGCACCACCGCCGCGGGCTTCACAAGCGGCGAATCCGTCCCCTCGGTGGAAAAACCCTCCGGCAGCGTCTGGACCCCGCCCGGTTCGGGTTGGGGCTCGGGTTCCTTTTCCGCAACCTTGATCGGATACCTCTCCTCGAGCGGCATGCGCCGGGTGGATGCCTCGATTTCCATTTCAAGGCGGCGGCGGACAGCACCGTCACTGGCGAAAGCGAGTGCGCTTTGGAATGTCTTCACCGCGGCGGCAGGTTGCCCCGCGTCCGCCTGGGCCGCACCAAGGGCCTCAAGGAACATGCTGTCGCCGGTCTCCCTCGCCGCCTCATGGATGGGAAGAATGGCATTAAGAATGTTCGAGCGCGCGTTCGCTGTGATCCCGCGCAGCATCCGGTAGGGATTCGCCGGTTGGCGCGGATCGGAGAAGGAAGACCAGGCCTTGTAGGGCTTGTAGAGCGGATCGCCCACTACCACCGCCATCCAGGAGAGCGCGCGCAGGCTCATGTAGCCGCTCTCGGCGAGCGTCAGCCCGGTCATCAGCCGGTCCTGAAACACATCAAGGTTCGCGGTGAGCGAGAGATATGGTTCGTAAACATTCCCCAAGGTCGCCGCCGCACCGTGGGCAATCAGCGGTCCGCACCAGTTCGTGGTCGTGCTGCGCAGGGTTGCGGCGCTGTAGGAATGGAGGTGAACGGCGATGGCGCCTGGATTGAAGGTGAATCCCTCGCGCGCGAACGGACCGTTCAAGTCCCCAGCATACCAGCCGTAGTAAAGCGCCGCCTCGGTAACCGGAAAGTCGTCGGAGATGGTTTGGGGATAGTCGTCATAAATCACCGGAACCCCGCGCTGGCGGAGCATCTCGACAAGGTTGCGCATCCATCCGTCGCCCTCGGCGTAGCCGCCGTCCGTGATGTTGCGCCCGTCCACATACGCCCAGCCCCACAGTCCCTCTTTTTCGACCATCAGCGCATCGTCGATCATCGCCCGCACCATCGCCGCCGTCGGTGCGTCGAGCCGCGAGGGCAGCAACAACCCGGGCGTCACCGTCTCGTCCATGATCGGCGTGAACCGCCCGAAGTAGGGATTCGGCATCAATCCCGCCGGCGTGAAATCCTCGAGCCCGAGCGCAGCGATTTCGCCGTCCACCGAGGCGTCGTTGCGGGAGGCGATGGCGATCGGCACGCCCTTCACATGCGTGGCGTTCCCGATCGAGGCGTCCGAGGCGACCTTGAGCGGAATCCCGCGCATGATCGCCACGAAGCGGATCGAGGAATCCGAAACCAACTGATCGCCATTCGAGCCGTTCCGCATTTTCCACCACCCCTGCGAAACCAATTTCTTGCGCAGCGGCGAGGCGATCGTCCGGTTGAAATCCATCCGCGAAATCTCCTCGGTGGACGGCGTGTCGAGCCCCACCACCTGAGCCTGCGGGATGCCGCGTTTCGCAGCATAGTATTGGGCGAGTTCCACGGAGTCCGGGTCGTTGGTGTTATAGAGCACCAGCGTCGCCGCAGCCTGGCGGTCCTGCGCGGATGCCGCCGAAGCGAACATCACGGCAACTGCCGCCGCCCTAAAAATCGAGGCGAAGACCGTCATAGGCGAGTTGGATTCCATCAGGCATCGAAGCTTCCGTTTCAGCGTGCCCGAGTTCGTGGCACATGTGGATAAAATAGGTTTTGCCCGGCGCGATCCGCCGCGACGCCTCGATCGCCCCCTGCACCGTGAAATGCGTCGAATGCGCATTGTGCCGCAGGGCGTCGATCACAAGGACCTCCGCGCCGCGCGCCGCCTCCTCCGCCTCGGGCGGAATCCCCGCGCAATCGGTGAAATACGCGAACATCCGCCGACCGCTTTGCTCAAAAACAAACCCGTTTGTCACCATGCGCCCGTGGGGCAATTCGACCGGCACGATCCGCAATCCGCCCAGCTCGAAAGGTCCCCCGATCTCCCGCGGGGCGGGGCGAACATAGTTCGGAAATTTGGCGGACCCATCGAAGGCGTATTGGAAAACCCGCCGCAGATTTTCCAGCGTGGCGGCGGACCCGAAGACCGGCATCTCCTTTTTTTCGAGTTCGCAAAACCGCCGCAGGTCGTCGAACCCGAGGATGTGGTCCACATGCGAGTGGGTGTAGAGAACGGCATCGAGCCGGGTGATGTTTTCGCGGAGGCACTGCGCGCGGAAATCGGGGGTGGTGTCCACCGCAAGCGAAAGCGATGGCGTCCGGATGTGTATGGCGGTGCGGAGCCGCTTGTCGCGCGGGTCCGTGGAACGGCAAACCGCGCACCCGCAGCCAATCACAGGGATTCCGTGCGATGTGCCCGTCCCTAAAAATGTCACTTCCATGTCCCGCATTCTTGGAATCGGCGCGGAGGCTGCCATACTGGCGCGGTGTCCGCAACGCTCGTATCCCTACGCATCCGCAACCTCGCCCTCGTCGAGGACATGCTCTGGGAGCCGCAGCCGGGATTCACAGCCGTCACGGGCGAGACCGGTGCCGGCAAATCCGTGATCCTCGGCGCGGTGAAGCTCCTGCTCGGCGAGCGCGCCGACAAGTCCGCCATCCGCTCGGGCGCCGACCAATGCGCTGTGGAAGGCGTTTTCGAGGTGGCTGCGGATTCGCCTGTCCATGGGGTTCTGGAAAACGCCGGCGCCGAACCGTGTGAAGATGGAGCGCTCCTCGTCAAACGCACGCTGCCGGCAAACGGAGCCGGACGCCAATTCGTGAACGGCTCGCCCTGCACACTCGCCCTCCTGCTGGAACTCGGCGACCTGCTCGTGGACCTTCACGGCCCGCACGATCACCAGAGCCTGTTTTCAAAAGACCGCCAGCTCGCGATGCTCGACACATTCGCCGGAGCCAGCCCACTCCGCGAAGCCCATGCCGCCAAGCGCTCCGAATGGCAACGCCTCGCCGCCGAACGCGACCGCCTCACCGCGAATTCCGAAGCGCTCGCACGTGAAACCGAATTGCTGGAACACCAGACGAAGGAAATAGCCGAAGCCTCGCTCCGCGACGGCGAGGAAGAGGAACTCGTGGACCGTCAGCGCGCCGCAGCGAATTCCCAGCGCCTCTGCGAACTCTGTGCGAACCTCTCCGCTCTGCTCGGCGATTCCGATGATTCGATCCAATCCCGCCTGTCCGATGCCGTGCGCATGGCGCGGGAACTCCAGCGGCTCGATCCGCGTGCCGAACCGATTTCCTCATCCATTGTTTCGCTCTTCGATTCTGTCCGTGACCTCCCCGGCGACCTCGACCACTACGCTGCCAGCCTCGATGCCGACCCGCGCAGCCTTGCCACTATCGACGCCCGTCTCGACACCATCCAGAGCCTCAAGCGCAAATACGGCTCCTCCATTTCAGAGATCCTGCGTTTCGCCGAACAAGCCGCATCGCGCCTCGCGCTCCTCCGCTCCGCCGCCGACCAGGAGGGAGGGCTGGGGGCCCAGGTGAAAGCCGCCCGCACCGAACTCGAATCCGCGGCAAAAAAACTTTCCACCTCCCGCCGCAAGGCGCTTCCGAAACTCGAAGACCTCGTTCGCCGCGAACTCGCCGACCTCGGATTCGCCCGCTGCGGGTTTTCCATCCAGCTCACCGACTGCCTGCCAGAGTCGCCCTCCGGCGCCGAGTCAGCCGAATTCCTTTTCTCCCCGAATCCCGGCGAACCGGAGCGCGCCCTGCGGGCGATTGCCTCGAGCGGCGAAATCTCGCGCGTCATGCTCGCCCTGAAAACCGCCCTCGCCAAACAAGGCGGCGTCCCGGTCCTTGTCTTCGACGAGATCGACGCGAATGTCGGTGGCGAAATCGGCTCAAAGGTCGGGCGGAAAATGCGCGCCCTCTCCCGCCACCACCAAGTCTTCTGCATCACCCACCTTCCCCAAGTCGCCGCCGCAGCGGATTGCCAGTTCCTCGTGCGCAAGGAATCCCGCGCCAACCGGACCACCACTTCGCTCGAGGAAGCAAAGGGCGCCGCGCGCGAAGCGGAAATCGCACGCATGCTGGGCGGCGGAGGCGGCTCCGCACTGGAACACGCCAGGAACCTCCTGTCGGCAAAATAACCCTTTCGCCCAACGGAATCCGCGCTTATCGGTTGAAGCCAAGCCCGTGGACAAGGAATCCCAAAAAATTGCGATAAGCCCGGACGCAAACCGCGAGAAGGAGGACGCCATTGAGCGCGACCTCCGCGGACTTCGCCAATGGCGCCTCCGCACCGAGGGCGCGATCGAATCCTCCGGGCACATCCTGCGCGAATGGGATACCGCCCGCGACGAGTCCCTCTACTGCGGCGCAATGGAATCCATCCTCGGAATCTATCCGCACGAGATGGCGGGCACCTTCGAGACCTGGGCAAATCTGATCCACCCCGACGACCGCCCCGGCTACCGCCGCGAAATCCAACGCGTGCTCACCGAAGGAGGCCCATTCCAGATCGAATACCGCGCCAAGCGCCGCAACGGCCAATACACCCAGCTCCTCGAGCGCGGCTATTTCATCAGCCAAATGCAGGGCGCGAGCCCGGTGCTCTCATCAATGATCACCGATGTCTCCGAGGTCCGCGAGATCGAATCCCGCCTCCGCCAGGCTCAACGCGTCGAGGCGTTCAGCCAACTCACCGGCGGCGTGGCGCACGATTTCAATAACATGCTCTCCGTCGTCATCGGCTACACCCAAATTCTCCTCGAGGATGCTGGATCCGATGGCGAGAACAGCGCCTTCCTCGCCGAGATCGAGAAAGCCGCCCTGCGCGCCTCCTCGCTGACGAATCAACTCCTCGCCTTCACCAAGCCCGCAACCGTCCGCCGCGGCACAGTCCAGCCGAACGACATTCTCAACGATGTCGCAAAAATGCTGCGCCGGCTCCTCGGCGAACAAATCGCGCTTGAGCTCGATCCCGGCGAAAACATCTGGGCGGTGCAGGCGGACCGCGCACAAATCGAACAAGCCCTCATCAACCTCGCCGCCGCCGCGCGCGAAAGCATGCCGTCCGGAGGAACCCTGGTCATCTCCACATCCAACAAAGCAGTCCAAAAGGCACTTCCGCTCGGGCACGAAAGCCTCTCCGCCGGCAGTTATGTTCTCATCCGCATGATGCTCGAGTCGGAGTCCGGCCGCGCCATGTCCAAGGCATTTGAAAAAAAGCGTGGCGTCGCCTCCGCCGTCTCGACCGTCGAAAAAAACGAGGGCGTCCTCGCGGTTCTCCCTGCCGAGGATGGCAAAATCCAAATCGACCTCTACCTGCCCAGCGCCACGGAGCCTTCCGCCCCCGCAAAGAAAACCGCCCTGCGCACCACAGCCAAAACCGCCCGCATCCTACTGGTCGAAGACGACAGCGCGCTGCGCCAGTTCGCCAAAACCGTTCTCGCCAGACTCGGACACACGGTCATCGAAGCGGTGGATGGCGAAAACGCGCTCGAAATCCTGACGGACAAATCCGTTCCCAATCCCGACCTGGTCATCACCGACATCGTTATGCCGCGCCTCGGCGGAATCGAACTCGCCAAGAGAATCGCCAAGTTCCACCCGGAAATTCCGATCCTCCTGGCCACCGGCTATCCGGACCAGCAAGCGGTGGCGGAATCCACCGCCCCGCAATTCGAACTACTTCGGAAGCCGTTCGCCATCGGCGAACTTATTTCGAAAGTCGGCTCCCTGCTCGAGGCCTGAGCCTTCTCAGCAATACACCAGCAATTGCCGAGGCAATGCGGAACTCAGGTTGAAGTTCCGGATTTTTTTGATCGAGCTTTCGTCGAGGTGATAGCCCTCGGCGACAATGAGCACGCCGGTGGGACTGTAAATGCCGCTCGCAAGCTGCATGCCTACATCCAACTCGTCCACCATCACCTCGCGCACGAGCCTCGGCAGCAACGAAGCCTGTGCACAACGCAGGAACAACCGCACCGCATCGGGATCGAACGCACTCCCGCTTTGCTCGAGAATCCGGTCCACCGCCTGCTCGTGCGGCAGCCCGCAAGTGACATAGTAAACCACCACCGCGAGGCAGCGCGCCGTCCACGGGATCATCTCGCCGGCAAGACCGTCCGGGAATCCCTTTCCGTCGAAACGCTCGTGGTGCGCGCGGATCGTGTCGCCGACGGGCTTCAGCAAATCCACGAACGACGCGAGCGTTTGCCCGTGGATGGTATGATTCAGAAAGACCGTCTTCAACTCGGGCGGCATGTCCTCGGCGTTCGATTGCACCGAGCCCATGAAGCCCGGCGGCACTGCGGTGAGGCCGATGTCGAACAGCCGCGCACTGACGTCGAGCACATGCTTTTGTTCGTCGTTGAAATAATGCGTGTCGGCCATCGTCGCGCAGATACGGGCGGCGGCGTCCGCCTGCTCGCCGAGCAGCGGATTGAAGGTCGTAAGGATCCGGTGGCACAACTCGAGCGAGCGGCTGAAATTCGTCTTGAGCGCCTCGTGCGAGGAATCGATCTCCCGCTTGCTGGACTCGAGGAGCTTCACCTGCTTCTCGAGTTGCGCATTGGCCTCCGAGAGGCGCTGGTTGAGTTCCTTGGTCGTTTTTTCCAATGCGGTGTTCGACTCGATGAGGTCGCAACGCTGGACCGCATTGTGGAGCGTCGCCACCATTTCCGCGGAAATCCACGGCTTCGTCACGAAGCGGAAAATTTCCCCGCTGTTCACCGCCGCCGTCACCACATCGAGCGACTTGATTCCGGTGATAAGGATGCGCGAGGCGGAGGGCTGGATTTGCGCGAAACGGCTCAACAACTCCGCGCCCATCATCTCGGGCATGTTGTGGTCGGCGATGATGACCGCGAACTTCCGTTCCACCGCAAGCTTCAGCGCCTCTTCGGGGCTCGCGGTGCCGACAAATTGGTAGCCCGCACGCGTCACGAGGTCCTCAAGGACCTTCAGGATCAAAGGATCATCGTCAACGGAGAGGACGGCTCGGGAGGATGGGTTCATATGGGTGGGGATGTGGGTTTAGCTTTGGAGGTCGTGGGTGGGAACAACGAGAAGGATTGTGCTGCTGCTGCGGTCCGGTCCGGGACATACGAGCAACTGTCCGTCGAACGAAGCGGCGATCGCCTGGACATTCTCGAGGGAAATATCCCCCGGCGTCGCGCAGTAGAGAAAATCATCGATCTCCGCGGTCGTCTCCGCGAGGCAGGGCAGGGGGATCGACACCGCCGCAAAGTCGCCCTCCAAGCCGGTCGCTTCCGCAACCTGCTTGGGCCCCAGAATCGAAATCTGGACTTCGTTTTTTCCAGCGGGGAAAAGCCCGCGCAGCCGCGAAGCCATCGTCAAAATCGCAACACGGAACGGATACTCCGCCACGCGCACATGCAACGCCGGCTGCGCCGCTGAGATCTGGATTTTCGAAGTCTTGGGAAAAACAATTTTCAACAGGTCCAACTGCCCCGCCACAAGCGCTTCGAGGTCGTGGTAGCTCACCTCGCGCTCGGCGGAGTTCAATTGGATTTGCGTGGCGCGCCCGAGGATTTCCTTGATGCGCTCGACGCCGCGGTTGATCTCCTTGAGCAACTCCGTCGCGGGGTTCGAAGGGTCCAAAGCCTCCTGACAGCCCTCGAGGTTGAAATAAATTCCCGTGAGAATGTTGTTCACCTCGTGGATCAACCCCGGAGAGAGCTCGGAGTTCAGCTCGTTGGAAACACGCTTCACCAGAAGCTGCGTGTCGTCGATCTGCTCCTTCGAAGGATGGTTGGCGGTTTTCATCGTCACGACACGGACTCCAGGGAACTTCTGACCGCGGCTGAGTGATGTTTGGGGCTCCGCATGGCACGATTAACGCCAGATCGTCCCGGCGAACTCAAGCCCGATTGCGCGAACCCAGCCGTGATCACGGCGCGGAAACCGGCATAGGGGGCGGCGGGGCGAGCGAGGCGAACGCCTCGTTGGCTACGAACATCGCAAAAAGCCTTGGGCTCTGAAGCACAATCTGGTTGCCACTGTCATAGTCGCGCTTCTGTCCCTTAGGAATCGTCGGGCTGATGTAGCCCATCTTCAAACTCGAGTCCGCGAACTGCGACGCGAGCGCCGCGACATCGGGCTCCGCCGCATCCAACACGCCATCCGCCATCCACAGGACCTCCATGTTCGACAAGTCCACAATCTTCGCACGCACCCCGATCGCCAACGGCCGGTAGGGACGGAACAATGTGAAATCAACAAAGAGCACTGCATTTGCAGCGTATTTTTGCCTGAGCTCTTGGACCAATCGCACGGGAATCACCTCGGTCGAGGAAATCGATTCGCGGTCGATCAAATTGAGCATCTCGGCGCGGCTGACCTGCACGATCTCATATTTGACAACCTTCGACAGTTCGCCGCGGAAAACCCCATCCATGTCACGCTGGGTTTCGTTCACCGGCCGCGCGGCATCCACGGGCAGAACCGCAAGGCGCCTCATCCCGGCCGGCCAATTGATGGCAGAGGGCGGCGCGGTTGGCACCTGCGCCACTTGCTTGATCCGCCCGGTCGAAGCGGGGCGTCCGGATTTGTCGTGGACCGTGCGCTCGGTCGGATTCGTGCAGGCGGAAAGCAATAGGCAAAAAACAGCGAGGCCGGCAGGGGCGGAGAGGACTGAACGGATTGACATGCCCGTTTCGCAGCAATTTCCATGCCTTAAACAGGCTGCCTGCAGCCAAACGCGCGCCTGCCGATTCTTTCCTTGCGGTCGGAAGGAATTGGTTTAAGTTTTAGGCGTTTTGTTCGATAGTAAAACAATGCCTTCCAACGAAACCCAAATTCCCCCGGCCCGAACCGCCTCCAGCCTGCAAAGACCGGCGGCCATTCTTGTAGCAGCAATTCTCTGCCTCGGAGGAATTTCCTGCTCCTCCAGCCCGAAGAAACCGGCGCCGATTCCCTCCCCCTCGATGTCCCAACGCCTGCCAAAACCCGCACCCATGCGCGTGGCGAAGGACGATGCGAACCGCCGAAACGCCCCGAAACTCCCGAATATCACGGTCAACATTCCGACGGAAGACGCCGACGAGGCCGCCAGGATCGCTGCTGAAACCCCGGCCGATACCAAGGAGACCATCAGCCAGACCGACCCGAAATTCATTAACAACGAACAGCCGCAGGATTTCTTCCAAGGCGTTGGTGACGCCCCGGCCGGCCAAGCCCTCTTCGGTCCCGCATTCGATTCCATGTTCACACCCCCGAACCCCGCCAACCAACCCGTCAGCAGCACCTCCTACGAGGTCGTTCCATAACTTGAAAGCCCACCCGCCCACCATCGCCGTCCTCCTCGCCGCATCCACGGCCTTCGCAGAAATTTCCTCCCCGCCGCCGATCTCGGAAAACAACGCCGCCTCCCAGACAGCACGAAGCACTGGTTATTCCGAGCAGCCCGCCCTTCCTCCCGGAATCGAACTCGATGCCTTGGAGGTGGAACTCGCGGACAATCCCGATGCCGCCCGCAACGATGGCCTCGACACCGGCGAGATCGAATCCGAGGAACTCGACTACAAAATCGAGCAAGCTTTGGAAACCGGTGACACCGCCCAAGCGGAAAAACTTCTGACCCGTCTCCTCGGCGTCAAGGCGTCCCCGGCCATGAAGCGGGACGCGATCTTGAAAATGTCGCGCCAGTTCGATGACAAGAACGAGGACGCCAAGGCCCTCGTCCTCTACGAGCAGTTCCTCAAACTCTACCCGAACGATGCCGAGTCCCCGGATATCCTGATGCGCGCCGGCCGCATCTACCGCGACAGCGGCGCGTTCACGGCGGCCCTCAACAAATTCTACAATGTCCTCTACTCCTCCCTGCAGGTCAAAACTGGCGACAAGCAGACAGACTCATCGCTCCGCGCAAAAATGGAAATCGCCCACACGCACTTCGCGAAGGGCGATTACGAAACCGCAGCGCAGCTCTACGACCGTATCCAACTCATCGACATGACGCAAACCGAGGCCAGCGAAGTCGCCTTCCGCCTCGCGTTCATCTCCTATCTGAACAAGGACTTCCCGAAATCCCTCACCCGCGCCCAAACTTTCCTTGCCACCTACCCCGCCAGCCCGCTCGCCCCCGAGGCGCAATACATCAACATCCAATCCCTCCGTGGCCTCGGGCGCACCGACGAAGCGATGCGCGAGACCCTTGAGCTCCTCAAATCCGGACAAGAATACGGCAAGAAAAAGCCCGCTGTCTGGGCCTATTGGCAGCGCAAAACAGGCAACGAAATCGCGAACGACCTCTATGAATCCGGCGATGTCCTTGGCGCCCACGCGGTGTTCCTCAAGCTCGCCGAAATCGAGGACGACCCGAGCTACCGCGGCGCCGCCGTTTACCAGATCGGGCTCTGCTTCGAGCGCCTTCGCCATCTCGACCGCGCCCGCGACGCCTACAAATGGATCCTCGACAAAATCCCCTCCACGCCGCCCGCGAATTCCGACCAGTTCTACGGCGACAACCTCGCCATGCTCCGCGAAATGGCGCAGTGGCGCCTCGACAACCTCGCTTGGCTCGAAAAAACCGAGAAGGAAATGTTCCCCCTGCT
>JBMOIA010000003.1:0-21939 GCA_049317565.1 Terrimicrobiaceae bacterium
CTGATAGCCAATTTGGGCTGTAGCCGGACTTTTGGGGAGGAGCACAGGCGTCCTGGCGAGGATGGCTCTGCTTGTCAGAGCCGGAACCATTGTGTTTGCGGAAGTCGCTTCGGTCCTGACAAGCAGGACCCTCCTGGGCTTTCTGCTTATGGCAACGGAATTCGGCGGGGCGCGGCCTACCAGCGCCGCAATCGCGAGATCCAAAAGACGGCGACTGCGGAGCCGACAGCGAGGACATTGATCAGGAGAAACGGCCACGCGAATTTTTCCTCGGGGAAGGGGAGGGCGACATTCATCGAGAAGATGCCGACGACGAGATTCGCGGTCATGATGGCGATGGTCCAGATGGTGAATTTTTTGATGAGGGTGTTGAGATTGTGGCTGACGATGGAGGCGCGGGCGTCCATGAGGCCGGCGATGACCTGCGAGTAGATTTCGGAGCGGCGGAGGCACTGCTGGTTCTCGATGATGATGTCCTCGAGGATGCCGGACTGGTCGTGGTCGAAGCCGAGGCGGGCGGCGCTGGTTTTCATCTTGTCGAAGAGCGCGGCGTTCGAATTGATCGCGTTCAAGATGTAAACGAGGCTTTTTTCGAGCGCGAACATGTTGAGGAGGTAGCGGGTCTCCATGGAGGTCATGATGCGGCGCTCGAGGGAATCGGAGAGCATGTTGATGGCCTTCAGGTGGCCTTCGAAGTGGTTGATGCTTTGGTAGAGCAGCCGGAGGATGACATCCTGGATCGAGAAGATGCGGAGCGGGGCGCGGCCCTCGAAGAGCGGGGAATCGTCCGGCATGACGACGACGATGCGGTCCTCGTAAACGAAGACGCCGGTGGAGGTGAGCTTGAGGAGGAAGTTGTCGTCGGCGGAAAAACTTTTCGGGCGCTTGAAGATGATGGCGGCGTGGTCGGTCTCGAATTCGAGGCGGGAGAGTTCGTCGGGGTCGAGCGAGGAATGGAGCGTGTGGTAGTCGATTTTGTGGAGCTCCATGAGGTCCGCCTCGTCCTCGATGGTGGGGGAGTTGAAGACGATGATCTGGGCTTCGTGGGCCTCGCAGCGGACGACCGTGCCGGCTTCGGAGGCGACGCGGTAGTAACTGCGGAGTCCTCCCCCTACGGGTGCCGGCATAGCGCCGGTGACGGGTGCGGTGGATTCCGATGCAGTCGCCATCATGCGGGAAAGTCGCCGATCGCGGGCTCCGCGTCGATGCGATTTTTGCCGGTGTCTCGCGGCGTTGCCTTTGGGCGGGGTGGTGGTAGGGTTGTTCACGGATGAGCCTAATCCGATTTCGAATAGTTTCCCCGATCGACCGGCGCGAAGAGCCTGTTTTCATCACCGGCAGCCACGAGGCGCTGGGAAATTGGGACCCTGCGCGGGCGTTGCGGCTCGAGTGGCATGCGCCGTTCCATACGGGAACCATCGAGGCGGACACGGGTGTGCATTTCGAATACAAAATCACGCGTGGGAATTGGGAGAGCGAGGCGGTGGATGCGTGGGGGCATGTGCCGCACAATGCGCAGCACGAGGTGTGGCTGGATGCGACACTCACGCGCACGGTGGCGGATTGGAAGGATCGCTACAGCGGGAGGCTCACGCACGACCGCATCCACTCGCGCATTCTGGCGGGCGAGCGCGAGCTGACCGTGTGGCTGCCGCCATCCTACGGCCGGGGCGAGGGGAGGTTCCCGCTGGTGCTTCTTTACGATGGCGCGAATGTTTTCGATCCCGCGACGAGTGCGATTTCGAATGTGGACTGGGCGGCGGATGAATGGGTGGACCTGCTCGCGCGCGGTGGGGCGATGCCCGAGGCGGTGGTGGTGGGGATTTGCCATCCGGAGGGATTTTCCGAGGACAATGCGACGATGCGGGATTTCGATTTGTCGCCCGAGTTGGGCGGGGCGGCGTTCGCGCAATTCGTGGCGACGGAGTTGCTGCCGTATCTGGACCAGCACTACCGCACGGATGCACGGCAGGAGGCGCGGCTGCTCGGCGGGGCGGGGCTCGGGGCGTTGAACGCCTTCCATGTCGCGCTCGCGCATCCGGGGGTCTTTGGTAAATTCGCGTGCCTCTCGACTTCGTTCGAGGATGTCTCGCAGGTGCTGCCCGACCAATCGGCATTGCTGCGGGCGCTCGAGGTCGAGCCGGCGCTGGACAAGGGGGTGCGGATGTATTTCGACCATGGCGACCAGGGGCTGGACGAATGCTATAGCGGCTACCACGCGCTGCTGGGCGGGTTTTTGCGGGAGAAGGGATGGCAGGACGGGCGGGAATTCACGATCCGGCAAATCCCCAGCGGCGGGCACACGGAGCTCTCGTGGCGCGAGAGGTTCGGGGAGGCGCTGCGGTTTCTTTTCCGCTGAGCGTTAGATCTCGCGGTAGTGCAGGCTCAGAACGCGGAGGGCCTGGGCGTTTTTTTCGGCGGCGAAGAGGAAGAGGCGGAGCGACATTGCGCCCTGGAGCCATTGGTAGCCGCTGAGGCTTTGCACGACATCGCCCTCGCGTGTGCGGTCGAGGACGAGTTGGCGGCCGACGCCGTATTTGCCGTCCACATTGCGGCGGACCTCCTCGAAGAAGGACTGGTATTTCACGGTGTCCCAGGAGGGGTCGCCGTATTGGAGCTCGATTTCGCAGAGGGCGTCGTCGCGGAAGTAGAAGACGGTTCGGCGGAGGAATTTTTGGGGGATGCCCTCGGCGGTTAGGAGCGTGCGGCCGTTGACGGTGCGGCGCTCGATAATGCGGGCCTTGATGCCCTTCAGGCTTTGCTCAACGCGCGCGGAGGGTTCGCCCCACTGGAAGTTGAACGGGACGCGCATGATTTGGGCCGCATCGGTCGCTGGAGCGGCGAGCAGAATGGCGATGGCGAGGCAGGCGGACCGCAGAAATTTCACGCATCCAATGTCCAAGAGTCGAGGGTCGGCGTCAACCGTGCGCAAAGAAAGGTGGAAAAAGTGTTTGCCAAAGAGCCGCAAAAGAACAATCTCCGGAGTTGCAGACGCGATCAGGAATTGGTGGACCATCCCTGCGGCCCAGTGCCGCGGGAGGTTTGAAACCCGGCGGTCGGGAACAGGCCTGGATCCCTTTGCAAAAATAAAGATAAAATGGGTAACAAACTCTATGTCGGCAACCTGTCGTTCAACACGACCGAGATTGCCATTCAAGACCTGTTCTCGCAGTGCGGTGCAGTCTCAGAAGTGATGTTGATGCAGGACAAATTCACCGGGCGTTCGCGCGGTTTCGCGTTTGTCACGATGGGCAGTGATGCCGAGGCGCAAGCCGCGGTTCAGCAAATGCACGGCAAGGAACTCGACGGCCGTGCGCTTACCGTCAACGAGGCGCGTCCCCGCGAGGACCGTCCGGCCGGCGGTGGTGGCGGCTTCGGTGGACCCCGTCGCGACTTCCGCGGAGGCGGTGGTGGTGGCGGAGGCGCTCGCCGTGATTTCCGCGGAGGCGGAGGTGGCGGCGGTGGACGCCGCGATTTCGAGCGCCGCTAAGCGGTCTGCAGAAATTTTTCGCACAGGAACGGGTGCCGTTACGAAACTGGCACCCGTTTTTTGTGCCATCGCGGGGAATTCGTTTGACCCTTCGCAACGCTTCTGTGAGTAATTCTGTCCTTCCATGCCATTTTCAGCATTTGCAATTCTTGTTTCGGCTTTGATCGGGTGTGTTTGGTGGGTGAGCCGACGCGATCGGGGAAATTCCTGATGTTTCCGGGAATTAGTTCGAGGGAGTCGTTCATCCGATGAGGCCGTGGGTTTGTTTTTCGTGGGACGCCAAGCAACTTGGTGGAATCACCTGGAGTGTGCCGCCGCTGTCGATTCGGGTCGCCGCAAAGGACGAGGGCGATGTGGTTCTCAAAACCATTTTGACCGCTTTCGGCCTGGATCCCACCTGGAGCGATGTGCACCGCCGCTTGGAAGACTTCATGGAGGAATCCGTGCGCGAGGCGTTCAGGCAATCCGATCCGCCCTGCATCGTCGCGGTCCATGGCAGCCGAATCATCGGAGCGTCACTGCTCGATCCGGCGGCCGCGTCCGCCAACCATTTGGTGAGCGGCCCAATGATTCTGCATGAATACCGCAACCGCGGCGTGGGAAGCGCGCTGCTTGCGGCCTCGCTGGCATTCATCCGCGACCGGGATGTGCCGGTGGTGCGCGGCGTGACCCGTGCCGATTCGACGACCGCCCGGTTTGTTTACCCGAAATTCTCGGGGGTTTCCGCCGCCGGCGAATTCGATCCGCTCGAGCGCGCCGAAGCGTAGTTTTTTATCCTTCCAACCGCTGCGGCATTTGGAAATCCTGCGGCAAGGAGCATGCAGGGGTTTTTCGAAAATTACGACACGGGCGGTTTTTTCGATGAGATGTTTGCGGCGAACGGTGTCGTTCGCCCTCACTACAGGCAGCTCCTCGAGCGCTTTTCCGAAATGGATGCTGCGGCGTTCGAGCGCAAGCGTTCGCTCGCGGAGGCGGCCTACATCAGCCAGGGCATCACATTCACGGTTTACAGCGGCGACGAGGGCACCGAGCGGATCATGCCTTTCGACCTCGTTCCGCGCATTATTCCGGCCGGCGAGTGGAGGGTGATCGAGCAGGGGCTCGAGCAGCGGCTGCGCGCGTTGAACCTTTTCCTGCACGACATCTACCACGATCAGCGGATCGTGAGGGAGGGTGTGGTGCCGCTGGAGATCATCCGGAGCGCGAAGCACTACAGGCCGGAGCTGGCCGGGCTCGATGTGCCGCATGACATTTACATCCATGTTTGCGGCACCGATCTGATCCGGGGAGGGGATGGCAACTATATGGTGCTCGAGGACAACGGGCGTTGCCCTTCGGGTGTTTCCTACCTCCTGGAAAACCGGCAGGCGATGAAGCGGGTTTTCCCCAAACTTTTTTCGAGGCACCAGGTGCGGCCGGTGGATGCGTATCCGCAGGAGTTGCTCGCCGCGCTGCGGCATGTCGCACCCGGCGGCAAGCCCGATCCCACGGTGGTCGTGCTGACGCCGGGAATCTACAACTCCGCGTATTTCGAGCATTCGTTCCTCGCCCGTGCGATGGGGATCGAGATCGTGACGAACCAGGACCTCACGGTGCGGGATGCGCGGGTGTTCATGAAAACCACGAAGGGGCTCAAGCAGGTCGATGTGATCTACCGGCGGGTGGATGACGATTTCCTTGATCCCACCGTTTTCCGTAAGGACTCCGTTCTCGGCGTGCCGGGGATCGTCAATGCCTACCGCGAGGGGAATGTGAACCTCGCAAACGCGCTCGGCACCGGCGTGGCGGACGACAAGGTCACTTACTACTATGTTCCCGCGATGATTAAATTCTACCTCGGCGAGGATCCGATCCTGCCGAATGTGGATACCTACCTCTCGGCGGTGGATTCGGACCGGAAATACATTTTAGAAAACCTCGAAAAGCTCGTCGTCAAGGCGGCGAACGAGAGCGGCGGATACGGCATGATGATCGGTCCGCACGCATCCAAGGAAGAGATCGAAAAATTCCGCGCGGCGATCATTGCCGACCCGCGGGGATACATCGCGCAGCCGGTCGTTGGGTTGTCGCGTTCGCCGTGTTATGTGGATGGACGGTTCGAGGGGCGGCACATCGACCTCCGCCCCTACATCCTCATGGGGGAAAAATGCACCATCATCCCGGGCGGGCTCACGCGTGTCGCGATGCGAAAGGGTTCGCTCGTCGTGAATTCCTCGCAGGGCGGGGGCAGCAAGGACACCTGGGTCCTCGACGAGGGGGAGCCATGCTGAGTCGCGTCGCCGATTCCTGTTTCTGGCTCAGCCGCTACATCGAGCGTGCGGAGACCTGCGCGCGCATCCTGGATGTGAACATGCAGCTCGTGCTGGATTTCGAAGATCAGAACGGTGGCGGGGGCGGGCAGTGGCTGCCGATCCTCGCCACGCTCCAGGACCGCGAACTTTTTGAAACCCTCCATCCGGAAGCGACTGCGGATGCGGTGTTGGATTTCGTCACTTTCGAAAAAACGAACCCGAATTCGATTCTCTCCTCCATCACCTTCGCCCGCGAGAACGCCAGGACTGTCCGCGAGCAAATCTCGAGCGAAATGTGGGAGGAGTTGAACCGCCAGTTCCTTTACCTGCAGGGCACGGCGGCACGGGCGGCGTTCCGCGAGAGCCCGATCGGTTTCTACCGCTCGGTCGTCAACAGCCTCCACTCGTTCCAAGGCGTGACCGATGCCACGATGACGCACGGCGAGGGATGGCAATTTCTGCAGGCCGGGAAATACATCGAGCGCGCGGACTCCACTTCGCGGGTTCTGGATTTCAAATACCATGTGCTGCTGCCCAGCGGGGAGCAGGTCGGCGGCAATGTGGACATCACGCAGTGGATGGCGGTGCTCCGCTCCTGCAGTGCGATGGAGGCTTATTTCAAAGTTTTCCACGGGCGTGTGACGGCATGGGATGTCGCGGCGTTCCTCGTCCTCCACGATTCCTTCCCGCGCTCGATCCGTTTTTGCGTGGACGCTCTCGATCTCGCCCTGCACAGCATCTCGGGCACCGACCGCGGGCATTTCGCGAACGAGGCGGAGCGGCTCTCCGGCATGCTGCGGTCGAACCTTGATTTTACAACCGTGGACCAGATTTTCCAGGCTGGGCTCCACCAATATCTCGACCAAACCCAAGTGCGGCTCGGCGCGATTGCCGATGCGCTTTCGGAGGCATACTGCCGGTGGCTGTGAGTTCCCCCGCCAAGCCGCTTTCGGCGACATTTCTCGAGACCCGCGCCTTCGATGTGTTGCTGCGGCGCTGTGCGCGGTCGTTCCAACTTTCGCTGCGCGTCCTGCCCGCATCGGTGCGCCCGACGCTCTCGCTCGCCTACATGCTGGCCCGGGGGTCGGACACGATTGCCGATGCCTCCACGGCGCCCGAATTCCAGCGCCTCGCGCTGCTGCGCGCCCTGCCCGATTCGTTTCCCGAAAAATGCCCCGAACTGGATTTGTCCGGTGCCGACCGGGAGTTGATGAATGTTTTTCCGCAACTTCTCGCCGCATTGGAATCCTTGCCGGATTCCGAAGAAGTGAAGTCCGTATGGCGGACGATTCTCGGCGCGCAGATTTTCGACATCGAGCGGTTTCCTTCCGGCGGGGATTCGGCGCCGGCATTCCCGCTCTCGCCCGAAGAACTCTCCGATTACACATCCAAGGTCGCCGGGAGCGTCGGGGAATTTTGGACCAGGATTTGTTTCAAAAAGATTCCAGGATATTCGGGCCGTTCCTTGGAAGAGATGCTGCCGCTCGCGCAGCGGTTCGGGCAGGGATTGCAATTGGTGAACATCCTCCGCGACCGGCGTGCGGATGCCGCACGGGGGCGGGTTTACATCCCCGATGAACGCTTTTATGCGGAAATGCACAATGCGGCCGAGTTGCTCGATGCCGGGCGCGAATATGCTGACGGCGTGGTTCCGCGGCTGATGCGCTCGGCGTGTCTCTTGCCGCTGGAACTCGGTCGCAAGACACTCGCCCTCGTGGCGGAGCATCCGCTCGGCGAAAATCTGAAAGTGCCCCGGCTCGAGGTTTGGGGCGCTTTTTTGCGGACGCTTTTCGCCAAGCCTTCTTGATATGGCGAATCCCTACGAGGACAGCCGCATGGTCGCGGACTACCTGTTTTTCCACTACGCGGAATTCGGCGTGGCGGCAGGTGGTTTGCCGGTTCCCGCCGGGGCATGGGATTTTTCTGCACGGGTGGTTTCGGAGCTATTGGATACGCAAACCCAAGCCGGATCGGCTTTGGATGTGGGCTGTGCAGTCGGGCGATCCTCATTTGAACTGGCGCGCCATGTGCCGCGGGTTCTTGGGGTGGATTTTTCTGAATCCTTCATCGATTGCGCCCGAAGGCTCGTTGCGGACGGTTCGATTTCTGCCTCTGTCGCGCTGGAGGGCGAGCGTTTGCAGGAATTCACCGCACGGGTTCCCGAAGGCATCGACCGGAACCGCGTGTCCTTTGAAACGGGCGATGCGATGAGCCTGCGATCCGGACTGGAGGGCTTCGATGTGGTGCTTGCCGCCAATCTTGTCTGCCGCCTGTCCGAGCCGATGCGTTTCCTCCGGAGGCTTCCGGAGTTGGTGGCTCCTGGCGGGCAGTTGCTGCTTGCCACGCCGTTTTCCTGGCTGGCTGATTTCACGCCGCGCGAAAACTGGCTCGGCGGACGCCCCGGCATGCCGCCTTCCAGGGAGATTTTGGCTTCCATCCTTGAGCCGCATTTCCAACTCGAAACCGAAAAAGACCTCCCGTTCCTGATTCGTGAGCACTCCAGAAAATTCCAATACGGCATCTCCCTCGGCAGCCGCTGGCGCCGGCGTTGATTGGCAATCGCGCTACCTTGCGGGCGACACGCCATGGGATAAGGGCGCGCCACATCCGGCGCTATTGGATTTTCTGGAAAAAACCCCGCTCCGTGGCCGTGTGTTGGTTCCAGGCTGCGGCAGTGGACACGATGTCAGGGCGATCGCGGCTCAAGGAAATTGCCAGGTGGTTGGCATCGATCTCGCGCCCGCTGCGCTGGAGCGTGCCGGGAGACATGCCAAAGCCGGCTCCGAAATTTATATCCTCGGGGATTTTCTCTCGGGTGCTGCGATTGAAGAGGGGTCCTTCGATTGTGTTTTCGAACACACCTGCTTCTGCGCCATTCCCCCCTCGAGGAGGCGTGATTATGCCTCTGCGGCAGCTTCTGCATTGCGTCCGGGAGGACTCCTCGTCGGCGTGTTTTTTCTGAATCCTGACAATCCCGACCCGCACTCGCCGCCATTCCGGGCCGAGTTGGACGAAATTCTCGGCTACTTCCGGCACGCCTTTGAGTTGGAGCATGTTTTTCAAAGTCCGCCCACCTACGCGGAGCGTGCCGGGCGTGAGGCGCTCTTGGTTTTCCGCCGCCGCGCAGTCGAATAGCACTTTTATTTTTCCCGCGAGCCCGTATCAATTTGCGTTCCTCATGAACGACCCCGCCGCACCAGCCTCCGGAGCCGCCAAGCCTCCCATCGGCCGCGTTTTCAAGGTTGCTGCAGGCTGCCTTTTGGCATTTCTGATCGTTCAGGTTCTGGTGGCGTCCGTTCGCCTGCTGCCCGGGCTCCAGCAAAGCGTTGTCGGTCTTCTGACGCAGGCGCCGAAGGACTCTGCCGCCCCGCAATCCACCGAAACTCCCGCAGCCGCTCCGCAACAACAAGCCGCCCCCGCCGAGCAACCGAGCGTGGACGAGGCCCTCGTCAGCCGCGTGAAGGAACTGGCGGCGGATTCCGACAAGGCTTTCCGCATCGGCGATTTCGACCTCGGTTTTTCGAAAATCCAGGAAGCCGTAAAGCTTGTTCCCTCGGACCCGGGAATCCTCCTGCGCGTGGCGCGCTTGCAGGAAAAAATGGACAAGCCCGCCGAGGCTGTCGCGACCTACAAGCGCGTGTTGGAATTGCCTGGCCTCTCCGCCGAACTCCGCGCCCAGACCGAACGCAAGGTGGCGACGATCAAGGTCCCTGAAACTCCCGCGGCGCCGACCGTCGAAGCCGCCGCGCAGGGCGCCGACATGCGCGACGAGTTCGGCCTCCAGCCCGGTTCCAGCCTCGGGATTGTGGACACACGCCTCTCGGACGAAGCGGGGGGTTCCCGAAGCCTTCGCATCGCCATTAAATCCCGCCCCGGCGCTCGCATTGATCCCCGCCAGATGGCTGTCCATGTTTTCTTCTACGACCGCGATTCCGCAGGAAATGTCCAGCTCACCGAGTCCCAGATCCAAACCGAATGGATCAGCCCGCCTGTAAATTGGACGGAAAACGAACCCGAACTTCTCAACGCCATCTACACGCCCCCCGCCGCATCCGCCACGGCTGCCGAATACGCAGGCTATGTCGTCGGCATCTACTACAACAACGAACTCCAGGACACCCGCGCGGACCCCGGCAGTCTCGCCCGCGAACACCCCCTTCCTCTCTACCTGCAAAGCACTCCCCAATGAAGATACTCGTCGCGTTCACAGAACCGGAAACCACAGCAAGCCTTTCAAAAATGCTCGTCGAACTCGGGTTTCCCGAGCCCGGTGCGGTTCAAAGTTCCGACGACGCCATCGCCTGGATCAATTCCAGCGGAGGTTGCGACCTTCTCATTACGGAAGTCTATTTCTCCCCTGCCGACGGATTCACGCTGCGCGACACCGTGCTGCCCTTCCTGCCCGAGATGCGAACACTGCTCAGCTCGCGGTTCGATATCTCTCCGTATGTGGACCGGTTGTCCGGTTGCCCGTTCATCCCGCAGCCGATCAAGCTTGAGGCGCTTGGCGAAACTCTTCGCGGTCTGGTTGGCGGGCCGCCAGTGCCCGCGGCGAAGACACAACCCGAATTGCCGCCGCCTGCCCCGAAACCCGCTCCTGCGGCCGCTCCCGAAACTACACCGCCCAAAGCCGAGGAGCCGCCCAAGCCCGCTGAAACGCAACCTGAAAAGCCTACCGTCGAGGAAAAGCCGGCCAAGCCCAAGGCTACGCGGAAAAAATCCGCCAAAGCTGAAACCGTTGCGCCCGCTTCTTTAACCGGGGAGCTTCCGTTGCAACCCGCCGCTTCTGTCGCGGCACCACCTGCAACGACTGCCCCCGCTCCCCTTGAGGAGAAGCCCGCGAAGCCTGCCGCAGAGCCTCCAACTCCTCAGGCGCCCGCCGCCCGGCCCGCTCCGGCACCTCAGCCATCGCCCCAGCCAAAACCCCAAGCGCCGACGCCGGTTCCCGTGGAGGCAAAATCCGTAGAGCCGACACCCCCTCCACCCGCCCAGCCTGTCACTACTGCTCCTTCCGTCCCGGCACCCAAACCTCAAACGCCCGCGCCCGCCGTCGTTCAAGCAGCGAAGTCCCCTGCGTCCCGCATTCCAACGACCACGATCAAATTCGAGGAGCCTGCCGTGCCGAAAGCATCGGCGACTCCCGTTGCCCCCAAAGTTGCTGTCGCCAAGCCCGCAGTCTCCGTCTCCGCGAAGCCAGCTCCTGTTCCGGCCCCGCAGGCCGCCGCGAAGCCTGCTGTTGCTCAAGCCGCTCCCAAACTCATTTCAGTCGGCAAGCCGCCAGGAGCCGCTCCGAAGAGTGCCGCTTCCACCCCACCGGCCTCCGCGCCCGTTCGCGCCCAACTCCCGCCCGATGAGCTCGTCGGCAAGACCCTCGGCAATTACGAAATCCTCTCGCTCTCCTCGAAATTCCAAACCGAGCGTGTTTACCGCGCGCGCCAGACGAATATTGAACGCCAGGTTTTGCTGACCGTCCTCGACCCGGAATCCGCCAAGGACTCCGCCGTTCTCGAAAAATTCCTCGCCGACTCCCGAGCGAAGGCCCGCGTCTCGCATCCCACGGTCGCCACCGTTTACGAGGGCGGCAGCGATCAGGGGTTCCATTTCTACTCGAGCGAGCTCGTCATGGCTCCCACACTCGCCCAGATCCAATCGCAGGGCGGCACAGTCAAAGCCACCGTCGCGCTGCAGGCCGTGAAGATTGTCGCCGAGGCCTTCGCCTATTTCGCCAAGGAAAACATCGCGCACCTTCCGTTCTCCGCCGATGCCGTGATCCTCAAGCCCGGCGCCGCTCCGCGTCTCGCCAACATCGCTTGCGGTGACGCCGCTTCCACTCCGCCGGATGCCGCCGAAATGCAGGCACTCGGCGAAGCCATTCACAAATCCCTCCCGCAATCCGCCGAATCCAAGACCGTCCGTGAAGTCTCCGCGCGCCTGCTTCGCGCCGGCGACGAGCCGATCACCTGGCTCGAGGTCGCTGCTCTCGCGCAGAGCAAGATGCCCAAAGCCGCCCCTGCCGATGCCGCGAAAATCCAGGCCCGCGACATCACGATCAACAAGGCGGTTGGCGAGTCCCGCAAAAAAAGCCGCACCCGGCTCCTCATTGGCAGCGCCATTTCCCTCGGGCTCACCGCTGCCGCGTGCTACGCGGTTTACCACTACCTGACCAGCTCCAGTAAAGTTCAGGTCGGCGACCTCGGCGCGATGATCGAGATTCCCGCCGGCGAGTTCGCCTATCAGGAGGAGCGTGCCGAGTTGCCGAAGTTCTACATCTCGAAATACGAGGTCAGCATTTACGAATACAAAAAATTCCTCGATGCGCTCGCGGCCGACCCCGGCCTCGCCGCGCGTGTGGACCATCCCTCGCAGCCGCCTGGAAAATCCCATGTCCCGAAAGGCTGGGCCGACGAAACGGAACTCGACCCGCCAAACCCCGGCTACTTCAACCGCGCCCGCAAGTGGGGGCAATACCAAGGCGCCCCGCTCTCGCTCGACTCGCCGGTCTTCGGAGTCGATTGGTTCGACGCCTACGCCTATGCGAAATGGAAGGGCCAACGCCTCCCGACCGAGAAGGAATGGGAAAAAGCCGCGCGCGGTCCCAAGGGCACCCAATTCCCGTGGGGTGACACTGCCGATCCCAAACTCGCCAACACCGGCACGGATTTCACTCCCAATCCCGATCCGAAACAGGGCGGCGGCACCGACGGGTTCAAACGCTACAGCCCGGTCTCCCAACCCAAGGGTGACGAAAGCGGCTACGGCGTCTTTGGCATGGCGGGCAATGTTTCCGAGTGGACCGCCACTCTCGACGAAGATCCCGAGATGCCCGGCGAGCAGATTCCCGTCATCCGCGGCGGCAATTGGAAAAACCCCGGAGAGCCCACCGCCACGCGCCGCGTCATCAAGCTCGACGAGTTGATGACAGACGAAACCCTCGGCTTCCGCACCGTTTCCGACACCCCGCCCGCGCCCGCGCAATGACCTTCCGCCGGCAGGCCGCCAGCCTCCTCGCCGTGGCGTTCCTCCTCGCCGCCGCATCCGCCGCCCATGCGCGCCTGCAGGTCGATATCGAATTCAAGCGCACCCTCTACATCGCCTACGAGCCCCTCATCGTGAATGTCAGTATCACGAACCTTTCCGGCAACGCGCTGAACCTGGCCGACAGCGGTCGCACGCACTGGTTCGGCTTCCTCATTGAAACGCTCGACGGTCGTCCCATTCCTCCGCGTTCCTCCTCGCACACGAATCCGCCCATCCTCCTCGAGCCCGGTCAGAAAATCACGCGAGCCGTCAACCTCGCCCCGCTCTATCCTCTCGCCGAATACGGCGGCTACCGTGTCCGCGCCAGCGTCAACGCCCAGCCGTTCGGCACCTTCACTTCACCCCCGCTCAACATCGAAATCACCGAGGGTCGCAAAATCTGGTCGAAATCCGTGGGCGTCCCCGCCGACGAGCGGGGTGGCGGCGGCACGCGCGACATCACTCTGCTCACGCACCGCTTCCCCTCGAGCAGCCAGCTTTACATCCGGATCGTCGATCCCGAAAAACGCAGCGTCCTCTGCACCCATCGCCTCGGTCGCATCGTTTCCTACGGAATGCCCGATGTGCAGCTCGACACGCGCAACCGCATCCACATTCTCCAGAACCTCGCGCCGAAAACTTTTCTCTATTCCCTCGTCGGACTCGACGGCGAGGTTCTCGAAAGAAAAACCTACACCCAGCGCGACAAGCGCCCTGCGCTCGTTCTGGCTCCCGATGGCACCGCTTCGGTCCTCGGAGCTGTCGAAACCCGTCTCGACGAAAAAATGCAACCCGCCGCAGCCCCCGACGCTCCGCCCGTTCCCTCGCTCTCCGGTCGCCCCGTCCAGCTACCCACTGGAAAACCGAAACCCACCCCCGAAGAAGCCCGCCCGAAAAATCTGCTCTCGGAGTAAAATCTGTCCGCGATGTTTCTGATCTGTTTGTTGTAGCCGCGGCACTCTGCTGCCGCGCTGTGTGAACGGATTCGCTACAGCAGAGCGCCGCCGCTGCAAAATCAATCCAGTCGATTTGAAATGAATTCGAGTTGGATCACCGAACTGGTGCGCGATGCAGGGTTCGAACCTGCGACTTCTTGCGTGTGAAGCAAGCGCTCTACCACTGAGCTAATCGCGCCACTCTTGAGAACACTCGTGATTATCGGATGGATGGTTGCCGTGGCAACGCGCTTTTGATGGGCGGCGCGAATAATTTCCCCGTGTTGGGAGAGGTTGATTCGCGCGGGGAAGGATTCATCATGGACTCATGCAGGCATGCGTGAACCTTTTCGAGTTCGAGGAGTTGGCGAAGGGGAAGCTGCGCACCGAGGCTTATCAATACTATGCCGGCGGGGCGAATGATGAGGTGACCTTGAGGGAGAACCGGGCGGCTTATGACCGGCTGCGCTTGCTGTATCGCGTGATGCGGGATGTTTCCAGGCGCGACACATCGACGACTTTGCTCGGTCAGCGGATCGCGTTTCCGGCTCTGGTGGCTCCGACGGCGTTTCACAAAATGGCCTGCCATGCGGGCGAATGTGCAACGGCCCGCGCGGCCGGGCGAATGGGGACGATCATGGTCGTCAGCACGCTCGCGAATACCCGAATCGAGGAGGTGGCGGAGGCGGCGACCGGTCCGCTGTGGTTCCAGCTTTACATTTACAAGGACCGCGGAGCCACGCTGGATCTGGTTCGGCGGGCGGAGGCGACGGGGTGTCAGGCCTTGGTCCTGACGGTGGACGCGCAGGTGTGGGGTCGGCGTGAGGCGGATGTTCGCAATGGTTTCAGCCTTCCGCAGGGACTGACTGTGGCAAATCTTGCGGACCACGCGAAGGAGGCCTTCCCCGATGGGGTGTCGGGTTCGGGATTGGCGGCTTATGTGGCGAGGATGCTCGATGACTCGCTCACTTGGGCGGACCTCGAGTGGCTGCGGGAGCAAACGAAATTGCCGGTTCTCGTGAAGGGTGTGGTGCGCGGTGATGATGCGGAGTCGGCATTGGCCCATGGCGCGGCCGGGGTGGTGGTTTCCAACCATGGGGGGAGGCAGCTCGATACGGCTCCGGCGACGATCGAGGCGTTGCCCGGTGTGGTGGATGCTGTGGCGGGGAGGGTGCCTGTGCTGGTGGATGGCGGGGTGCGGCGCGGCACGGATATCGTGAAGGCGGTGGCTCTGGGGGCGGCTGGCGTGATGGTCGGGAGGCCGGTGTTGTGGGGTCTGGCCAGCGGTGGTGAGGAGGGGGCGTTTTCCGTTCTCGAGATGCTGGCGGCGGAGTTCGATCTCGCCATGGCGCTCTGCGGCGCGAGGACCGTGGGCGAGATCGGCAAGGATCTCATCGGGTAGGGGAGTTCCACTGAAACTTTGCGCCGCGAACAAGGGGCGTCCCGCCAAAAATTGTTGCAATACCTTCACGCTTGGTGAGGAGGGCTCTGCTTGTCAGAGCCGGAACAATTGTGTTTGCGAGAGTTGCTCTGGTCCTGACAAGCAGGACCCTCCTGGGCTTTCTGCTTGTGGCAATGCTTTTGGGCGAGACGCCTGTGCCCCTTTCCACGAGTCCGAAATCAATCGGATGTCGATTTCAGGCGGTGAGGCGGGCGAGCGTGCGGGCGAGGACATCGACGCCTTTGGCGATCTGGTCGGGGCTCGAGTATTCGTCGGGACGGTGGCTCCAGCCGCCGCGGCAGGGGATGAAAATCATTTCGATCGGGCACAGCAACGCCATGAAGAGCGAGTCGTGGTAGGCGCGGCTGACCATGCGGCGGTGTTTGAGGCCGGCGTCTTTCGCGGCGGATTCGGCGGCTTCGATGAGACGGGGATCGCAGATGGCGGGGGGATCGGAGTTGATGGCCTCGATGCGGTGCCCGAGTTGGCGTCGCTCGCAGATCGAGGCGATTTCGGCGCGGAGAGTTTCCTCGACGGCTTGGCGGGCTGCGTGGTCGGTATCGCGGATGTCGATTTCGAGTGTGGCAGCAAAGGGGACGGAATTGATGGCGCCGGGTTGGATTTTAAAGATGCCGGTGGTGCCGACTCCATCGGGCGAGCCGAGGGTTTTGACGAGGCGTTCGACAGCGAGTGCGGTTTCTGCGGCGCCGAGCGAGGCGTCGCGGCGCACGGGCATGAGCACAGCACCGGCGTGGCCGCCTTCGCCTTCGAGATGGACGCGCAATGCGGCGGGCGCGGCGATTTTTTCCACGATGCCGATGTCGAGGTTTTCCTTCTCGAGGATCGGGCCTTGCTCGATGTGGAGTTCGATGAAGGCGTCGTAGATGCCGGGCTTCATCGCGACGCTGGAGACATCGCCTTGGAAACCGGCTTCGGCTCGCAGGTCGTCGAGGGATTTGTTCTCGGGATTGCGGAGCTGTGCGGCTTGGTCCGGCGTGAGGCGGCCTGACATGAGGCGGCTGCCGAGGCATCCGAGGCCGAAGCGGGTGGGTTCCTCCGAGGTGAAGAGAATGATGTCGATGGGTGCGGCGGGTTGGAATCCGGCGGATTGGAGGGCGCGGACGGCTTCGAGAGCGCCGAGGACGCCGAGCACGCCGTCGTATTTTCCAGCGTTGGGAATGGCGTCGATGTGCGAGCCGGTGGCGACGGGTTTTCGCGAGGGGTCGGAGCCGTTCCAGCGGGCGAAGGTGTTGCCGACGGCGTCGGTGCGGACTTGCAGGCCGGCTTGTTCGAAGAGCGCGGCGAGCATTTTCCGCGCGGCCTGGTCCTCCTTGGAATAGACGAGGCGCGTGACGGACGGGGCGGGAGTTTCCGAGAGGAGGGCGAGTTCGTCGATTTCGCGCGAGAGGCGGGCGATGTCGATGCGGGGGGTCACGGGAGGGCGGGGAGGCGGTTGATGTTTTTGTAGTAAATGTAGGAAGCGGGCTCGTCGCCCATCGCGACGAACCATTGCGGGCAGTAGGGTGCCATCCAGATGACATCGCCCGCACGCACGGGGTGCCAATCGTCGCCGAGGCGGTAAACGCCCATGCCGGAGAGCATGAGCAGGCCGTGCTCCATGATGTGGGTTTCGACGAACGGGAGCGTGGCGCCGGGGCGGTAGGTGAAAATGTTGACCGCCATGTCGAAGGCGGGCTCGTCGGGAAGGAGGGTTTTCAACATCGCGCCTTCCTGGCCGAGGAATGGCGAGGCGGCGTGGTCGCGTTCGTGTCCTTTGCGCGCGGTGGGCGGGCGCGTGCCGGCGATGGGCTCGTAGCGTTTTTCGAAAAGCGTGGCCTCGGCGGGCGTGGAGGCGGTGAGGGTGTCCGAGCCGCCGGGCGGGATGAACAGGTAGGAACCGGGCTCGTATTTCCCGTGGTCTGCGCAGGAGGCGGTGCCCTGTGTGAAATAGAGGAAGCGCTCGACGCCGGGTGTGGCCGGGAGCGGGAGGGTGCCGCCTTTTTCGAAGCGGATGGTCGCCTGCACGAGGTTCGCGCCCATGGCGGGCGTGATGTGGAAAATGGCGGTGACGCCTGTGGCTCCCGGCCAGTGGCTTGGCACAAAGCCGTCCGAGGTGATGAGGGCGTGGCGGGCGCGGAGGCTGGTGCGCGTGAGGCCGAAGACCGGCGTGCGGGTGTGGGTGTCGAGCGGGTTGTTCATTGTTGAGGAGGATTGCGGCGGACTTGCATTCCGGCGGGTCCGTTCCGGTGGGCGCCTTTGTGATACACGATGGCGCCGCGCACAATTGTTGTTTCCACGCGGAGGTCGAGGGGGAGGCCGAGGTAGGGCGTGATTTTGTGGCGCGTGAAGAGTTCGGCGCGGGTGACGGGCGTGTCGGCCGTGCGGCGCAGAAGGACGATGTCGGCATCGGCGCCGCGGGCGAGGGTGCCTTTGCCAATGAGGCCGAAGCGGCGGGCAGGAGCGGCGGAAGTGAGTTCCACAATGCGGCGCAGTGGGATTTTTTCCTGCTCGGCGAGGCGCCAGAAGAAACGCATGGCGTGCTGGGCGCCGGAGATGCCGCCCCAGATTTTGAAAAAATCCCCGCCGGTTTTCATGGAGGGCGGGGCGGGGGAGTGGTCGGATCCGATGGTGTGGATTTGGCCGGAGCGGAGGAGATCGCGGAGTTCTGCGCGTGTGGCGGCGGGGCGCAGCGGGGGCGAGCACTTGGCTGCGGCGCCGCGTGTTTCCATGGCGCTTTCGTCAAACACGAGGTAGTGAGTGCAGGCTTCGCAAGTGGCGTCGATGCCCTTGCGGCGGGCTTCCGCGACGAGGCCGACGGCTTCCGGCGACGAGATGTGGACGATGTGGATTTTGCAACCTGTCTCGGCGGCGGCCGCAATGGCGGTGCGGACCGCCTTGACCTCAACCGACTCCGGGCGTGAGGCGGCGTAGGCGCGCCAATCGCGGCCGATTTGTTTTTTCGCGAATCGGGCGAGTTCGGCGGGATCCTCCGCGTGGAAGGCGAGGACGAGGTCGTTCGCGGCACACGCCTTCGCGCCGCGCAGGATGGTCTTTTTGTCGGAGGCGGGGAATTCCTCGAGTCCGCTGCCGCACATGAATGCCTTGATGCCGATGGCGCCGGCGCGGGCAAGGCCGGCGATTTGGTCCTCGTTGCCCGGGACGAGTCCGCCCCAGAGGCCGAAATCGATCCAGGATTTTTTCAATGCCGCTTCGCGCTTGCGGGCGAGTTGTGCGGCGTCGGTGGCCGGCGGGGAACTGTTGAGCGGCATGTCGAAAAACGCCGTCACGCCGCCGGCGGCGAGCGCCTTCGTGCCTGTGGAAAGCCCTTCCCATGCGGTTCGGCCGGGCTCGTTGAGGTGGACATGGGAATCGATGAAACCCGGCGAGAGGAGGAGTCCGGCGGCGTCGATTTCCTTTTTGGCCGAGCCTGGGACGCGGGGGCCGGCGGAGAGGATTTTTCCAGCGGAGATGGCGACATCGCCCGTTTTTCCGCCGAGGTGGCAGAGCGAGGCGTTACGGATGACGAGGTCGGCTTGGGATTTCATCGGCGGGCGAGTTGGCGGATGGCTTCCGCGAGGGTCTTGACTGCAGCGGAGACATCTTCGGCTGATGCGAATTCGGTCGGATGGTGACTCACACCGCCGCGGCAGCGCACGAAAAACATGGCGACCGGGGCGGCTGCGGACATGGCAACTGCGTCGTGCCCTGCCCCGCTGAAGAGTGAGGGAACTTGGGGTTGGTGAGCGGCGATGGCGGTGCGGAGGATTTCCGTTTGGGCGGCATCGCAGGCCACGGCGGGGTTTTCCTGAACCGTGTCCCATGTGAATTCCAATCCACGCCGGGCGGCGAGTGACGCGGCCTTTTCGCGAAGGGCTGCCACGGCGTTTTGGCGCGCTGGGTTTTCAGGATGGCGGAGGTCGAGTGTGAGGTCCGCTCGGGCGGGGACGACATTGGAGGCGGAGTGGGGGACCTCGAGGCAGCCGACTGTGGCAACGAGGTCTTTTGTTTCTTTGGCGAGGGATTCCGCTGCGAGGACGAATTCGGCCGCGCCGGCGAGGGCGTCCTGGCGCAGGGCCATCGGGCAGGTGCCGGCGTGTGCGGCGTGGCCAATTAAGGAGATTTTGGCGCGGGTTTGCCCGGCGATGGCGGTGACGATTCCGAGCGGGAGGCCGAGGGATTCAAGGACGGGGCCTTGCTCGATGTGGGCTTCCCAGTAGGCGAGGAGTTTTTTTTTCGTGTAGCGCGGGGCGGGGCGGTGGGATTTTTCGGGGACCAGAGAAGAGAGCGGGATTCCTGTGGAGTCGCGGCGGGCGAGGTCGGCGGGTTCGATGGCGCCTGTGGCGGCGCGGCTGCCAAGGTAGGTGGTTTGGAAGCGCGTGCCCTCTTCGTCGGAGAAGGCGGCGATTTCCACGGCGAAGGGCAGGTGTTTGATTTCATCCTGCGAGAGCGATTCCAGCGCGCCGAGGGCTGCGAGGATGCCGAGGGCGCCATCGTATTTTCCCGCATCGGGAACGGTGTCGAAATGCGAGCCGATGACGAGCAGTGGCATGGAGTCCGGGTGCGGGGTTCGGGCAAAGAGGTTGCCCCAATCGTCGGTTGTGACCGTGAGGCGGGCGGTGCGCATCCACTCGGCGAGTTGGGTGGAGGCGGCGCGCATGCCGGGGCCTCCGAAGACACGCGTGAGGCGGCCGGGTTCATCGCTGATGCCGCCGAGCGCTTGCAGGCGGTCCCATGTGAGCATCGGGTTCAACTTCCGCGGTAGGTGCTGTAGGACCAGGGGGAGCAGAGGAGCGGGACATGGTAGCCCGCATCGCCGGGAGCGATGGAGAAACGAATAGGGATTTTTCCGAGGAATGGCGGGTCCTGCATGGGTGAGCCTGCTGCGCGGAAGTAGTCGGCGGCGTGGAAGACGATTTCGTATTCGCCGGGCTCGAGCGCGGCGCCCTCGAGCAGCGGGGAATCGGTGCGACCGTCGGCGTTGGTTTTGGTTTCGAGAATTCGGGCGGGGGAATTCGGAGTGATGCGGAAGAGTTCGATTTTCATTCCCGCGGCGGGGCGGCCGTGGACGGTGTCGAGGACATGGGTGGAGAGTTTTCGCATGGGAGAAGGTCAGGGTGTGATGAGGTCGGCGAGGCGGAGCTCGGCGATTTTTTGGATTTGGCGCCAAGCCTCGGCGAGTTCGGCCTCGCGGGTGTTGGCGAGCCGGGAGCGGATCGAGGCGAAGATGGTGTCGATGGAATTCAGGCGGGCGCAGATGATGAACGGGAAGCCGAAGCGCGCGGTGTATTCGGCATTGAGGGCGCGGAGGTTTTCGAGTTCGGCGGGGTCGATGGAAAAGAGGCCGGCGGAGCTTTGCTCGGAGCGGGATTCCGCCGTGAGGGCGGCGCGCTCTGCAAGGCGTGCACCGAGGTCAGGGTGCGAACAGATGAGGTCGAGGAGTTTTTCGGGTGCTGAGGATTCCACAGTGGCGACCATGGCCGAGAGAAGCCCGGCTGCGGAATCGAACGGGCGTTTTTCCCAAGTGGTCGAGGGTATCCACGGGGACTTCTCGAAAATTCCGCCGAGGAGTGCGGTGAAGGAGGGTTGGTCGAGAGCGTTGATTTCGGTCAACGGGTAGCGCCGCGGATCGGGCATCCGAAAAGTAAATCTGGAAGCGGCGCGGTGCGAAATGAGAAATTTCTTTGTGATGGAACCAGCGAATCTTTGGCGCACGATCGCCGAACTCGAGAACGCGCTCGTTCCGCATGTGCTCGTTACGCTCATCGGCGTTCGCGGCAGCGCGCCGGCGGCACCGGGGGCGAAAATGGTTCTGTCCCGCGAAGGATTGCCGCACGGGACGATCGGCGGGGGGAAGCTCGAGGCGGCGGCGTTGCAGCGGGCCAGGGAGTTGTTGGACACGGCCGGAGGGATCGAGCGGGTGGTTTGGAATTTGCAATCGGATATTGGAATGACCTGCGGAGGCGAGGTGGAGGTGCTTTTCGAGCCGAGGTGTTTTTCGGCGTGGACGATTGCGGTGTTCGGTGCCGGCCATGTTTCACAGGCGCTGATGCCGGTGCTGTTGCCGCTCGAGGCGCGTTTGTTTTGTTTCGATCCGCGTGTCGAGTGGATCGGTCGGCTGCCGAAGTCGGCGAGGCTTCGGGCGGAGGTGTGCGGAAATGCGGCGGAAGCGGTGGACCGCGTGCCCGAGGGGGCTTTTGTTTGCAGCATCACGCAGGGGCATGCGAGCGACCTGCCGGTGCTCGAGCGTGCCTTCAGGCGCGGGTGTTTTCCATTTATCGGATGCATCGGCAGTGCATCGAAAGCGGCGCGGTTGCGCGGGGATCTGATGCGCCTGGGGATTGGAGAGGCTGATCTGGAGAGGCTCCGCTGCCCGTTGGGACTCGACCTCGGCGGGAATGCGCCGCACGAGATCGCCGTGAGCATCGCGGCGCAGTTGTTGCAGGAACGGGATCGTTTCGGCGGGCGGCCGGAGAAATTGAAGTAGGAAAAGTCTCCTGCCGAGGGGTCAGGTTTCCTTGATTTCGAGGGTGGGGGGAGTGCCTTGTTCGAGGAGGCGGACGCGGGTGTCGGTGCGCGGGAGGCGGATGGTGACTGTGAGGCCACGGCCGGGAGAACTTTCGAGAACGACTTCCCCGCCGTGGGCGCGGACGATGCGGCGGACGATGAGCAGGCCGAGCCCGTTGCCGCCGGTCTTGGTGGTGAAATAGGGTTCGAAGATGCGGGTGATGTTTTCCGGAGCGATGCCCCCGCCCGTATCGGCGAAGA
>JBMOIA010000004.1:0-21150 GCA_049317565.1 Terrimicrobiaceae bacterium
TGCGGTTGACGGTGATTTTCCGGACTGGCGGCTTGTCCTTGTGGAGCGTGACATTGCCCTCGAATCCCGTGTGCAACCCGATCATCGCGCCGACCAGCAGCGTGATAATTCCATAGTGGGTGATGATGAATCCGGTGTGTTTTTTTTCCCACGGCCAGCGGGTGAGCGTGACGGCAAAGAGGTTTATGCAAAGGACGCCGAGCCAAAGAACGAACCACGGCGCTTTGTAGATATAGGCTTGCGCGATCTTGGCGTTGAACTCGGACTCGGCGACCGTGGCGATGGCGCAGGCAACGGCGATGGTTGCAAAAAGGATCAGCGCGAGTTGGAGCGACCCGAGCCAATGGACAACGCGCCAGAAGGCGGAGTTCCGCTTGCGCTCCTCGACAAGTCGCTTGCGCTCGACGGCGGTCAAGCGGCGCCCCCCGAATTCGGTTGGTTGGTTCCCGGGCTTCTCATGGCGCGGGAAAGCTAACCGCCGAACCCGCGTTTTCAAGGATGTCTGATCTGGAAAGCAACGCCGCACCGATGTTTTGCGAAAGGCCGAAATAGGGGACGACGAGTCGGTCGGTCGCGCCACCGCGGATTTGCTCCGCGGCGAGGATCGTGTTCCAGGCGCAGGAGGCGTTGAAGGCTTCGAAACGAGGACCATCATTCAGCGACGCAGAATTCCCGGTGCGCACCGCAGCGCGCGTCCAAGACGATGCAGTGTCCGCAACGGGAATCCCCGCATCGAATTCAGCGAGACAGGCGGCGGCGGCAGCGGCGCCCTCGCGCTTGGTGCGGAAAGAAAAACCGTCCACCGCCTTGCCAATCGCGACGCCGCCGCTCCGCAGTCCCCGCTCGAGAAGGATCGCACCGGCACCTTCGGCGATGTGCAAAGGTTCGCCCGAGCGGAACCACCCCGCTGCGGCGAAGGCGTCGAGTTGGTGAGGGTCGAATTCCTCGGCTCCGACAACCACGACATGGTCCGCTTGCATCGTGTGCAAGAGGACGCACGCGGTCCGGAGAGCAGACGACCAGCAGGAAGTGTCTCCCACCTGCGAATAAACCGGACCGCCGATTCCCAATTCCGAAGCCACATGGCCGAGCGGGGAATTGGCGACCGTTTCGGGAAAAAGCACCGGGCTCGCGAAGCGCCGTCCGTCTTTCAAAATCCCTTGGTAGAACTTTACCGAGTAGGCGATGCAGCCGAGAAAGAACGCACCGACGATTCCGGTGCGCTTCGGATCCGCGTGCGGCGCAGCGGCCAGTGCCTGCGAAACGGATTCAGCGATGTGGAGCGTGAGGTCGCCTGCACGACGGAACCGCGGCCGGGATTGCCAACGCGCACGGTATCCGGAACTGGAATCCATAAGGGCGACCCCATGGAAAACTTCCGGCCGTGAAACCTCCGCCACGCGCCGAGTCGGCCAGGAATCGGTTGCCAGAAGAGCGTCAAGGCCGGTTCCGGCCGGAGAGCAAATGCCATGGGAAACGATGGAAACCGGAGTGTTCATGGATTGCAAAAAACGAGCGCCGCATTGGACCCGCCAAACCCGAGGTTGACGCTCAGCACGGCATTTCCGCGGAGCGTTTCCCCCATTCCCGGCAGGCGGCCGCGCATTTCCGGCATGGGGTTTTCCGCGTTGGCCTGCGGCGGAATACACCCTGTCCGAAGACTCAGCGCAGCGAATAGGGCTTCGATGCAACCCGCCGCACCGAGCGTATGGCCGATCGCCGCCTTGGTGGAGCAAATGCGCGGACCATTTCCCGCATCCGGAAAAATCCTGCAGAACGCGGCGGACTCGGCCGCGTCATTGAATGGCGTGCCGGTCCCGTGCGCGTTGACATGGGCGATTTCCGAAGAATCCGCCTCCGCCACAGCCAACGCATCGCGGATCGCCCGCTCAAGCGGCGCTCCCGTGGGATCCGGCTGGGTGATGTGGAAGGAATCCGTCGAATGGCCGTATCCGGCGATGGCCGCAAGCGGTTCCGCACCGCGCCGGGCGGCGTGCGCCGCGCTTTCGATAACAAGGAACGCAGCTCCTTCGCCAAGCATGAGTCCGCGCCGGTCCGCACCGAACGGTTTGCAGGCATCCGGCGCCAATGCCTGCAGGCAATCGAACCCGCAGAAGACCAGTTCGCACAACGCTTCGAAACCGCCGGCCAGCACGACATCCGCCATCCCGCTCCGGACCAAATCAAATGCGTGCCCGATGGCATTCGCCCCGCTGGCGCAGGCATTCGAAACAATCATCGCAGGTCCGCAGAAACCCAGGTGCCGTTGCAAATCGGAAGCCTGCTGGTGCGCGGGATATCCCGCCACACGCACTGCTTGTCCCTTCCGGCTGCGAGCTGCGGCCCCGCGCAAGAAGCCTTCGCCGAATTCCATCCCGCACGCCGTTGTGCTGAGCGCCATTTCCAGCCTTGGAAATGCCAGGCGTCCGTCCGCCGAAATCAAACCCGCGCTGAGCAGGGCCTCGCGCGCCGCGGGAAGGGCCAGTCGCGAAGCCCTGCTCAGGCGAGCCGCGGCTTTCGCGGGCATCCAATCCAACGGAGGCAAACAGGCCTCGGCACCCTCCGTGACACGGCAGCCTTCGACATTGATCACCTGCAACGGAGCGCGCCGGGTGCGACCCTGCAAAAGCGCATCCCAGGTCGAATGCACATCGACGCCCAGCGGCGAAACGCATCCCAATCCGGTAACAACAACGCGGCCGCTGCGGTCCATTGCCGCCAAATTAAACGCGCGGCAGCGGGCTGGAAAAAGAAATTACCCTCCGCCGGCGTGGCGCGCCATGGTCACGCGCCCTTCCGCGACGGGCCGCCCGGCAGCCGTGATTGTGAACGAAAATTGCGCCAAGGGACCGAATTCCCGGATTGTTTCCACCTGCGCCACCAGCGTCTCCCCGGGCAACGCGGGAGATTTGACCTTCAATCCTTCAGCGCCGGCCAGGAAAAGCGGTGTGTCCGGCGAGCCGCTACCCTGCATCCAGAGCGCACCGGCGGCCTGCGCGGCGAATTCGAGGAGCAACACCGCAGGCACGAGAGGTCGGCCCGGAAAGTGGTCCCTGAAAAACCAAAGGTCCGGCTCCGGTGTCCATTCACCGATACCCTTGCCATCGGCTGTGCGGAACGAATCAAGGAAACGGAAGCCCGGTCCGTGCGGTGTGTGCGGTGTGCTCATTTTTCCAAAGGCGCGTAGTGGTGCCATTGATCCGGCGCCTCGGCAAACATGGGAATCATGCGGCCGCAGGCGAGTTCCCGCGTAAACTTGGCGATCGATTCCGCGCGGCCTTCGGGAAGCCATGCCGGGCGGACCGCCGGCTGCGCCTCGATCCGGAAACGCCCGCCGGGCATGCGCCATGCGCCCACCGCGACAATCGGCGCCCCAGACAGCAGCGACAAAACCACGGGCGCCGTGGAGAACGGGATCCGTCCGTTGGGCAAATCCACATCCACCGAATTGCCGTCAAATGGGCGGTCGGCCAGAAGCGCCACCAACGCACCTTCGCGCAATTTACGGACAACCTCGACGGACGAAAAAATATCACCGCCGACAACCAGCGTTTCGATTCCCCACCGCCGCCGGAAATCCGCGCGCCAGCGCGTGAGGGCCTCGTTGTGCTCGGCGAGCGTGAGCACCACAATCCGCCGCCCCATCGCCGACATCACCATCCCGCCCAGCTCGAAAAACCCGAAGTGCCCCGTGGCCAGGATGCACCCGTTGCCATCGGCGAGGGCGCTGTCGATGTGTTCCAGCCCGGACTTCGCACCGAGTATTTCGAGCGGATGCCGGACATCCCGCACGGCCAGCTCGGCGTAGTCGGCAAAATTCAGCGCCTGGTGGATGCAAACCGCCGCGGCCGCGCGAGGGGTTGCCTTCTTAATGTCGAGCAGCGCGATATTTTTGCGAACCTGCGCCAATGTCCGCGGATGTGTGGCGGCGTAGCCGGCGCCGATGAGCCGCGCCAAGCCGCGCGACAGGCTCCGCCCCAGGGCACGCCTTGCCGCCACCGCCGCTTCCAGGCCCCCGGATGTGTAGAGGATTTTGTAAAACGCCCGCGACCTGTAGTCGCCTCCGCCTGCAAATTCAGTGCCAGCCATCCGCGTCAGCGCAACGAAGGGATGGGTGGCACCAGGTTCAGCACCTTTTGAATCCGGCAAACAAGCGCGAATGCCACAAGCCGCAGTCTTTCGGGGAATGCCAACTCGGTCATCCCGCCCACCAGCAAGCCCACGCTGCGCGGGATGCCGAGGAACGGCATGGGATGCATGAAAACCTCGAATCCAGCCCGCCCGTAAAACGAAGCGATGATCCGCCCGTAGAGCCGCATCCAGCGCCCGACCTCGCGCGTGTAGCGGTTGCATTCCCGCGCCGAAAGCTCCCGGCCTGCGGCATCGGCGCGGAGGACCATTTGCGCCGACATCCGCCCGGATTTGAGCGCCAGCATCACGCCGGAGGAAAAAATCGGGTCCACGAAGCCGGCCGCATCTCCGGCAAAAACCACCCTGCGGGCCGCGAATTTCCGGTGTCGCCAACTGTAGTCCGCAGTCGCGCGCAGCGGCATGAGCGCCTGCGCCGATTCCATCCGCGCCGCCACATTCGGGTTGGCCGCCACGCAGGAGTCGAAGATTTTCGCCAAATCCCCGCCATGCCCACGCAGCATTCCCGGAGGAATGACTACCCCGACCGAAGTTTTTCCATCGGCGAGCGGGATAAGCCAGAACCAGCCTTCCTTGAAACGCACGATGACCGTTTGCCCGCCGGCTTCCCCGGACTCGCGTTGAACTCCGGAGAAGTGTCCGTAGATGGCGACCATTTTGCGGTCGCGCGTCGGAATCCGGGAATGCTCCAGCAGGCGCCCGGCGATGCCCTCGCGCCCGCTCGCGTCAATGAGCCACCGCGCGGTTTCCTCGTGCTCCCGGCCTCCGTGCTCGAAGCGGACAACCACTGAATCCGTGCCGTTTTCCGAAATGCCGGTGACCTTCGCCCCCTCGAGGATTTCACATCCGTCGGCAGCGGCGCGCTGCGCGAGGATATGGTCGAAACGCGCGCGGTCCACTTGGTAGGTCTGGGCGTTCTCATCCCCAAGCGCATTGCGGAACCAAAACCGGTTCGGCTGCGCCCCGTCCCCGGTGCAAAAATCCGCGCCGAATTTTTTGACGAACCCGGCGGACTCGAGTTCGCCGAGGATGCCAAGCTCCGCGAGGACCCCGTTGCCGCCTGGCAGAAGCGACTCGCCGATGGCGAAGCGCGGGAATGTTTCGCGTTCGAGAACCAGGGGTTTCATGCCCCCACGGGCAAGGAAACATCCAGCAGCCGACCCGGCCGGTCCGGCGCCGACCACAATGGCGTCCCTCATGCGGCCTGTTGGGTGCGGGTGTTGATCCAATCGCGCAGAACCGCGAGGCTTTTCAACGCATCCCGCGCCGTCGTCGCATCGCCGATGCTGATGCCGTAGCGCTTCTCGACCGCGATAATGATTTGCAAGGCGTCGAGAGAATCGAGGCCGATACCTTCCGGGCCAAAGAGTGTGTCGTTGTCGCCGATCGCAGCGGGGTCGGACTTGAGCATCACGCTCTCCGCAAGCAGGGCGCGGAGCGTTTCAATGGAGACCGGACCGGCTGTCACGAGCCGCAGACCTCCGGCTCAAGGAGTGGTGAAGACATGGTGCTGCAACCTATCCAGAACCATTTTCAGCGCGCAAGCCCGGTCTCCCGGTTGCATGCCGGGCAGATGGCTGTCGTGCAAAAGGACGATCGACCCGGGCTGCGCGGCGCGGGCGATCCGCAACGCCACGCGCTGGGGGTTGTGGGGAATCCCGTCATTGCCGGAAGCGGACCAACCGGCCAGTTGGAGCCCAAGGTCGCGAGCGGCCAGGTGGACGAACGGATTTGCCATGCCGACGGGGGCACGAAAAAAACGGGCGCGGGTCCCCGTGGCTGCCGCAATGGATTGCGAACACTGCGAAATTTCCCGCCTCGCCCTTGTATAGCCCGCGGCCCAAAAGGTTCCCGAAGGGTGCGTCTGCGTGTGGTTCCCGATGCCGTGTCCTTCCGCCACGATGCGGCGGCAAAGTTCCGGATGCCGCTCCGCCTTTTCCCCGATCACAAAAAATGTCGCCCGCACACCCCGCTCGCGCAGCGTATCGAGAACCCAAGGCGTCTGGCGCGGCTCGGGCCCATCATCAAATGTCAGCCAAATACCTTCGCTGCTTGGCAGTTTTTTCAAAACAGGCTCGAACGCCTCGCAGTTCCTCCACACTCCGGGGAAAACCAACAGCCAGCCGGCCAGCGCACGGGCAAACTCGGTGCGTGTCATTGCCGGGTTCGCAGGCCGATTCCGTCGGCAGTCCGCACGAGGTGCTCGCGAAAGAATCCCTCCAGCCGCGCCGCGAATTCGCGTGTGGATTTTGCGGCGGTCGGCGCGAACACCTCGCCGGCAGAAATGCGGAAACGAACCGGTAAATTTCCCGCACGGAAAAATGCAAACCCCTTCCCGAGCGCCATCGAGTCGCACTCGATAAAAACGGTCCGCACCGGGGCCTCGGCGCGCATGGCCGCAAGCGCATAGCCGCTGTGGAACGGACCGAGCGCCCCGCGCGGCGTGCGGGTTCCCTCGGGAAAAACAAGAACCGCTCCGCCTCCGCGGAGGCGATTGCGGCACTCGCGGACCATCCGAGCAGCTGGTTCCGAAGGGATGTAATCGGCCATTCGCGCAGGCAACGCAAAGAGCGGGTCTTTCCAAGGTGTTCTTCCCACCACGCACACGGCGCCGGGGATTTTGGAAAAAAGAATCAAGGCATCGAGAAGTGAAGGATGGTTCGCGCAAATCAACGAACCACCCCAATCCGCGCACCCTTCGAACCCCTCATACTCCACATGCACGCAGCCGGAATCGGCCAGCCGCCCCAGGAATGCGGCGCAGCCGCGGCGGATGTGGTTTCGTGCGAGCGCAGACCGCCGGGGACCCGGAGGCAATGCCACCAACGGCAGCAGCGCCGCGTGCAGCGCCGCGCAGCGCGCGAAAAACGATGCATGCATGGACAGTTGCACACCGCGCCCCAGTGGAGTCCTCGCCGAAACGCAGCGCAGCGCGGTTTTTTCGGCGGGAGGGTGCTGCTGGTTTGTTGCCATCACCTGCATGATGCATCACACTCCGCGGACCCACCAAGATTCCGCAAGCACTTTGGAAAACTCCCAAACACCAAACCACGAGACCGAATTCGATGTGGCCGTCTTGGGCGCCGGATCGGCGGGGGTGGCGGCTGCCATTTGCTGCGCGCGCGAGGGGTTGAAAACACTGTTGATCGAGCGTGATGGCGCACCCGGCGGGAATGTCGCCGGCGCGCTCGTGCACAGCATTTGCGGACTCTACCTGATCAGTCCCGACGCCATCGCCCGCCCGGCGAACGGGGGTTTCGCCATGGAATTCGCAGACCGCCTGCGCGAACTCGGCGCGGCTTCCGGACCGGTGCGGATGGACCGCCTGGATGTCCTGCTGCAGGAGCCCTCGGCTTTTTCCGAACTCTGTCTCGACCTCTGCCGCCGTGAAAAAAACCTGACCCTGCTTTGCAACACGGACCTTCTCGAGGTGGGCGGAGCCGATTCGCATATCGATTGGATCCGCACGAGCGTTCACGAAAATCAGATTTCGGCTCTGGCTTTCGTGGATGCAACGGGCGATGCGCACCTCTCATTCCTCGCCGGCGCCACATGCGAAACCTCGCCGGGTGAAACACTCCAGCGGCCCGCATACATTTTTTCGATTGTTGATGTCGCGGCGGATGCGACCGAGGGCGACGCGGGTCTCGAATTTTCGCGCAAAATCGTCAGTGGCATCCGCGACGGAATCCTCGATCCACGCCTGGCCGCCGCCGTCATGCGTCCTTCGGTTCTCCCCGGGCGCGTGCGCATCACGATCGACCTCGATGCGGAGGGCGACCATTACAGTCCGCTCAACCCGGAATGCCTCACCCGGCTCCAGATTCTGGGCAAGAAGCTCGCGTTTGAATTGGAAACCCACTTGCGCACATCGCTCGATGGATTCGAAAAATGCCGCATCGCGACGCTGCCGGCGCGGATCGGCGTCAGAGAAAGCCGGCGCGTGCTCGGCCGCTACCAACTCACGGGCTCCGACATCGTCGAGGGTGCGGAGTTCCAGGACGCGGTCTGCCTTTCCACATGGCCGATCGAATTGCGCGAAACCTCCGGCGGACCGCGGATGCGCTATCCGTCGGCAAACCGACCGTGTGAAGTTCCGCTCAGGGCGCTGATTTCCCGCGATGTGGACAACCTCTTCATGGCCGGGCGCTGCATTTCCTCGACGCACGAGGCGCAAGCCGCGTTGCGCGTGATCGGAACCTGTCTGGCGATCGGGCAGGCGGCGGGACTCGCGGCTGCACAGGCCGCCAGATCGAAATCGCGCCGCATCGAGCCGGGTGGCGAAATCTCCGCGGCCGCCCCGATCCGCGCGAAGATTTCCAAAGGAATTTAGTCAACGGTATGGCGAAGTCGTTTTCGGTCTTCCAAATCGCCCGCGCCTATGGACGCTCTCGCTGGCTCCGCGGCTATGTCGCCGGAAAACTCGCCACGGATCCCCTTTTCGAGACCGCTTGGAAGTTCATCGTCCTGCGGGGCGCGCCGGTAGTGGACCTCGGGTGCGGAATCGGCATTCTGGGAATCACCATGCGCGCCGCAGGTCTTGTCGAGCGCTACCGCGGATCGGACATCAGCGTCTGGAAAATCAACAAGGCGAAACAAGCGATGCGCTATTTCGGATTCGAGGAGGTCGGCTACGAGGTCAACGATGCTCTCTCCACGCAGATTCCTGAGGGTGCGACCGTTTGCCTGTTCGATGTCCTGCATTACCTCGAACCGGATGAGCAGAAGCGCATGCTCAACCGCCTCGCCGATGCCGCAGAGTCCGGATCGCTCGTCCTCATCCGAACCACCTTCCACAAATCCGGATGGCGGTATTATGTCACACTCCTCGAGGAATATTGGACACGGTTGACCCACTGGATCCGCGGCGGCTCGATCAATTTTCCGAACCGCGCCGAACTCCTTTCGGTTTTCGCGGCGCGCGGACTGCAAACCGCCGTCTCCCCGCTTTGGGGCCGCACACCATTCGGAGGCGAACTGGTGGTTGTGGAGCGCTCCGCCACCTGACCCGCGGCCTTCAAAACTTTGAAATGCCGGCGTCCCCGGTTTACCTTCCAACCATGGTTCCCCGAATTGCTTTCCTCTGCCTCCTCGCCGCCGGAGCGGCACACGCGCAAAGGTTGGCTCCGGTGGAAATCGCGGACGCGGTGGTTGTGGAAACCATCGCCATCCCCTCCCCTTCCGAGTTTCTCATCGCGGTGGACAAGCAGTGCGAGCCGAACTGGTCGAAGGTCGCCCCGACCCCTCCACCTGCGAACACAGCGGACCGCGAGCAACTCGCGGCACAACTCGGAATGATTTACACAGACTGCCATGTCGCGATCGAGGCCGGCGACGCGCAATCGGTCCGGAATTCCGTCCGCGATCTCCTTGCCATTGCGGATAAACTCAACATCGGTGCGGATCCCGTGGCGCGCCTCGGAAGCATCGACGACCTCGCGGGCAACGGCGAATGGAATGCACTCCGGGGCGAGCTCGACGCCCTGCGGAACGACATGCGCCTCGCCCTTCTCGCGCAGCGGGACGACAGCCTGCTCGTCATCGCTTCTGTCGGCTCGTTCAACCGCCAGATCGAGGTAGCCTCCGCTGTCGTTGCCGAAAATTGGTCCCCTGAGCGCGCGCGCGTTCTGGAAGTCTCGCCGATCGCCGCACATCTGGTCGAGCGGCTCGACGGACTACCCGTAAAAGCCCGTTCAGCGCCGTTCGTCCAAAAACTCACCGAGGGCCTCTCAAGCCTCCACGGCCTCATGCAATCTTGGCGATCGGGCCGCCCCGAAAAAAAATCCCTGCTCGAAATCACGGCGATCGCCGAGGACCTCTCGCGCGCCGCCCGCGAGGAACCTTCCAAAGGCACATGAAAAAAACCGCCGCCATTCTCCTGATTGCGGCGGCCTCGGCCGTCCATGCCTCGCCGTCCAAATCGAAACCCTCGCCAATTGATTGGAACCCCGCCGCACCGAGCCCGCGCTCGAAAGCCATCGAGATCGCCGGCGCTCCACCGGAGTCCGGTTACATCGCGCGCGACGGGTTCTGGCTCGGCACGCTTGAAAAGCAAAAACCGGTCGTCCTGGCGGTGAACCTTTTCGCAGGCAATGAATACCGGTTTTCCGCCGCAAACCTCGACCCCGCCACGCAACTGCGCGTCTCGGTTTTCGACGGCGAGGGCCGTCCGACCGGTTCGGAAAATCCGTTGGAATCATCCGGTGCCACAGCGTCGGTCGCTCCCCTGCGCAACGGCCGACACTTCGTCCGTCTGCTCATGACCGAAGGTGACAAGGCCGAAACCTGCATGGTATATTTTTTCAAGTAGCAGCCATGAAAGCCGCCACCACCGAGAAACTGAACACCCCGCAGGTGCGGCAATTCTCCGTATTCCTCCAAAACAAGGTCGGCGCCCTCCTCGAACTCGTCCGCATGCTCGACGAAAACAACATCGTCGTCCTGGCGATCAGTATCGCCGATTCGTCGGAATCCGCCATCAGCCGCATGATCGTGAGCGACCCGGACCGAACCGGCGAAATTTTCCGCGAGCGCGACATTGCACACAGCGAGAGCGACCTCCTCGTCGTGGAAATGAAACAGGGTCCGGGCGACCTCTCCGGTGTGCTCGCCGCACTTCTGATGGCCGAGGTGAATATCTACTACAGTTACCCTCTGCTCGTCCGCCCGCGCGGCCGCGCCGTGCTCGCCATGCATGTGGACGATATCGAGTGCGCCTCGTCGGTCCTGATAGGCGAGGGCTTCAAGGTGCTCAACCAGGGCGACCTCTCGCGCTGAGATGTCCGAAAGCGCGGCCACACGCCGATTGGCCGCACGCATCCTCACGGGCCTGGCTCTCGGCGTCGGGCTCGGGCTCGCAGCGGGAATCCTGGTCCCTGAAAGCGGCCGCGCCGCGCTGGACTGGTGGATCGACGGCGTCATCCAACCGGCCGGGCGCGTCTTCCTGCGGATCATCTTCATGGTCGTCGTCCCGCTCATCATCTCGGCGATCGTCGTTGGGACGCTGGAAATGGGGGACATCCGCACGCTCGGCCGCATCGGCTGGAAATCCCTAGCCGCAAGCATCGCCCTCTCCGCCGTCAGCGTGGCCGTCGCGCTCGGGGTGGTAAACCTCCTGCAGCCTGGAAAATCCCTGCCGCCAGAAAAACGCGACGCGCTCGTCGAGACCTACTCCAGCGCTTCGCAAAAAAGCATCGAGCGCGGCAGCCAATCCCAGCCACTCTCCACCACGCTGCTGAATTTCATCCCCGAAAACCCGCTGGCCGAGGCCGCCAACGCCTTCAACCCCGCGAACACCGGCGGCGGCTTGCTCGCCGTCATGGTCTTCAGCCTTTTTGTCGGCGTTGCGATCGCTGTGGCCCCGCGCGAAAAAACGGCCGTCCTGCGCGGCTTTTTTGAAGGCATGTTCGAAGTCTCGATGACGATCATCGGATTCGCGCTGAAGCTCGCGCCCTACGGCGTCGCGTGCCTCGGATTCGCTGTTGCGGCCCGGCTCGGGCTGGACCTCTTCCGCACACTCGGGGCATATGTCGGCGTGGTTCTCCTCGGCCTCTGCATCCAGCAATTTGTGGTATATCCGCTGGCGCTGCGGTTTTTTGCCGGACGCAGCCCGCTGGCATTTTTTCGTGGCGCCCGAGAGGCGGTGGTGACCGCCTTCAGCACCTCCTCGAGCAACGCAACGCTGCCCGTATCAATCCGCACCGCCGAACAAGGGCTGGGAATCCCGCCGCGCATCGCGCGCTTCGTGCTAACGATCGGAGCGAGCGCGAACCAGAACGGCACCGCGCTCTACGAGGGAATCACGGTCCTGTTCCTTGCGCAGGTCTTCGGCGTGGAGCTCACCCTCGCGCAGCAATTCACCGTCGCCCTCATGTGCATCATGGCGGGGATCGGGACCGCGGGCGTCCCCGGCGGATCGCTGCCGCTTGTCGTCGGCGTCCTCTTGGCCATCAATGTTCCTGCGGATGCGATTGCGATCATCCTCGGCATCGACCGCTTCCTCGACATGTGCCGCACCACGCTCAATGTCACGGGCGATCTTGTCGTGGCCTGCATCGTCTCGAAAAAAACGGGAACCGCATGAAACGCCTCCTCCTCGTCGACATCAGCAACTCGTTCACCAAAGCGGCCGTCGCCACCGGAAAAAAAATCGGCCGCGTCCACCGGATCCCCACGCGCTCGCTGGATTCCAAGGCGCTGCGCGCGGTTGCCGGATCCAAGCCACCCGACGGGGTTGTGCTCGCATCGGTCGTCCCCTCGAAAAACCGGACCGTCCTCGGCGTGTTTCCGCAGGCAATCGTCGTCGGTCCACTCTGCGACCTCGGCATCGGGATCGATTACCCGAATCCCGCGGCGATCGGTGCGGACCGACTGGCCAATGCCGCCGGCTGCGTGCGCTTCCACGGCGCCCCGGCGATCGTCGTCGATTTCGGGACAGCCGTGACATTCGATGTCGTCTCCGCGCAAGGAAACTACATCGGCGGTGTCATCGCACCCGGCCTCGGCGCGATGACAACCTACCTGCACAAGCACACGGCACTATTGCCGCACATCCGGCTGCGCGAACCGAAATCTGCGGTCGGCCGCTCCACCCGCGAAGCCATGCTTTCGGGGGCGGTGCATGGATACCGCGGGCTCGTGAAGGAAATCGCTGCGCGAGTATCGGCCGAGGCATTTCCGCGCAAAAAACCTCTCCTGGTCGCCACGGGCGGCGATGCGGAACTCATTGCAGGCAGTGTCAAAATTTTCGATGCGGTGGATCCGCTGCTCACACTGCGCGGCCTGCTCACCATCGCCGAAAGGAACCTGTGAAAACCGAAACCTTCCAATCACAACCCGCCATCCGGATCGAATCCGGAAAATCCACCGCTCTCCTGGCGCCCGGCCATGGGGCCCGCCTGCTCTCCTGGAGTATCGGGGACACACCGATCATCCGCTGGCCTGACAATGCCGATTGGAGCCGCCCGGCCAAGGTTCGCGGCGGCGATCCCGTCCTGTTCCCGTTCATCGCCCGGACATTTTGCGACGGAAAAATCGGCTTTTGGCGCGACGGCGCAGGCACCGTGCGCCCCGCGCCAATGCACGGATTCGCGCGGGACTCGGCGTTCAGCATCACTGATGCGGGTCCCGATTTCCTCCGCGTTGGCATGGAATCGAATGACACGACGAACGCCTGCTACCCATTCGCGTTCCGGTTTGAGGTAATTCACCGCATCGGTCCCGATTGGCTCGACACCTCGTTCTGCGTGACCAACAAGGGCGACCGTCCGATGCCGTGGTCCGCGGGCCACCATTTTTATTTCCACCTCCCCGCGGCGGACCGCGCAGATTGGGAACTCGAACTTCCCTGCCAAAACTGGGGATCCCAGGATTTTTCTGATGGTTCGATCCACCTCGCCTCGCCTGCCTGTTCGAAAGCCCCGGTCTCCGACCCCGCATGGATCGACCGGTTCCATGTTCAGCCGTCCATCGCGGGAATCCGGCTCGCGCCGAAATCCGGAAGTCCCGCCATTCGCTTTGAGGATTCCTCGCCAGTCCCCGGCGCGTGGCATTGCGTAACGACATGGACCGAAAATGCCGGTTCGGATTTTTTCTGCGTGGAACCCTGGAGCGCGCTTCCGGATGCCATCCACAATGGAATGGGACTGCGCCACCTCGCCCCCGGCGCCACGGACGAAATTTCGATCCGCATCCGCGCCGCCTGAATCTCGCGCCATAATCGTTCTTGAATCCCCGCGGGCGCCGAACCAAATTGTTCGCGGATTCCGGGCCGTGGCTCAGCTTGGTAGAGCGCTTGAATGGGGTTCAAGAGGTCGAGAGTTCAAATCTCTCCGGCCCGATGTTTCCAACGCTTCCTCCCTGTCGCGGAGGATTTCCCCCGCGGCGCCGTAGGGAGGGAAGGACAGCAACTCCATCCTGCCGTCGTGGTGTTCAACCATCGCGGTGCAACTCTCGACCCAATCGCCGCAATTGTAATATGCGACCCCGCCGAAATCCCGCTCCGCCGCCGTATGGATGTGGCCGCACATCACACCGTCCACGCCGTAATCCCGCGCGTAGCGGACCACCGATTCCTCGAACTTCCCGATGAAGCTCACCACATTCTTTACCTCGGCCTTCACATACGCGCTGAGCGACCAGTGCCCGAGCCCGAACATCCGGCGGAAAAAATCCACCAGCCCGTTGCACCGCATCAGCAGGACATAGCCAATGTCCCCCACATGCGCGAGCCAGCCCAGGTTTTGCACGACGGTGTCGAGTTCATGACCGTGGATGACCAGGATCCGGCGGCCGTCCGCGGTGGTGTGGATGGCGTTTTTGCGGAGTTCCACGCTGGCGTAGTGACCATGGAACGAGGAGAGGAACTCATCGTGGTTCCCGGTGATGTAAATGATTTCCGTTCCCTTGCGGCCCTTGCGCAGGAGTTTTTGGATGACATCGTTGTGCTCCTGCGGCCAGTAGATCCCGCGGCGGAGCGCCCAGATGTCGATGAGGTCGCCGACGAGGTAGAGGGTTTCGAACTCGGCGTCCCTGAGGAATTCCACGAGCGCCGCGGCCTTGCTGCCGCGGGTCCCGAGGTGGACATCGGAAATCCAACCGGTGCGGTATTGCATTTCGAACCCGCATCCAATGGAGAGCGCCGGAATTTTGGAATGCCGGAATTGTTACAATTCCGGCACAAAACGCGGCGCGCGCCTCAGCGCACCACCGGCACGCCGTCGCGCAGGAGCTGCTCGACAAACCCGGTGTGGTATTGGCCCCGGCGGAAACTGGAATTTTGCATGATCGCCATCTGGAACGGGATGGTCGTTTTGATTCCGGTGATCATGTATTCATTCAGCGCCCGTGACATGCGGCTGATGCAGGCGGCACGGCTCGAAGCGGTGGCGATGACCTTCGCGATCATGGAATCGTAGTTCGGCGGAATCGGGTAGCCGGCATACGCGTGGGAATCGATGCGCACGCCGCGCCCGCCGGGGGCGTAGTAGAGTTCGATGTTGCCGGGGCAGGGCTGGAAATTGCGGTCCGGGTCCTCGGCATTGATGCGGCACTCGATCGCGTGCCCGCGGGGTTGGGCCTCGACGACATAACTGCTGAGGTGCTCGCCGGCCGCCACCTGAATCTGCTGCTTCACGAGGTCGCACCCGTAAACCTCCTCCGTGATCGGATGCTCGACCTGGATGCGGGTGTTCATTTCCATGAAGTAGAAATTCCCGTCGTCATCGACGAGATACTCGATCGTGCCGGCGTTCGTGTAGCCGACGCTTTCACAAAGCTTGATCGAAGCGTCACCCATCTTTTTGCGCAGTTCGGGCGTCATGAGCGGCGAGGGGCATTCCTCGACGATCTTCTGGTTGCGGCGCTGGAGCGAGCAGTCGCGCTCGCCCAGGTGGACGATGCGGCCGTGCTCGTCGCCGAAGACCTGGAACTCGATGTGGTGGGGGTTGACGATGAACTTTTCGATGTAAACCGCGCCGTTGCCGAAAGCCTTTTCGGCCTCCATGCGCGCCGCGCGGAACCCCTGGACCAGGCTGCCCTCGTTGCTGGCGATGCGCATGCCTCGCCCGCCACCGCCGGCCACCGCCTTGATCATGACCGGGTAGCCGATTTTGCGTGCGATTTTGATCGCCTCGGACTCGTTGTCCACGGTCCCGTCGCTGCCGGGAGAAATGGGCACGCCGGCCTTGCGCGCACTGTCGCGGGCGGAATTTTTATCGCCCATCAACCGGATCGCATTCGGCGTGGGGCCGATGAACTTGATGTTGCAACTGGCACAGACCTCCGCGAAATGCGCGTTCTCGGCGAGGAACCCGTAGCCCGGATGGATGGCGTCCACATCGGCGATCTCGGCCGCGCTGATGATGCGGTCGATTTTCAGGTAGCTTTCGGGGCTGGGCGCGGGACCGATGCAAATCGCCTCGTCGGCGAACTGCACATGAAGGCTATCCAGGTCGGGTTCCGAATAGATGGCGACCGATTGGATGCCGAGTTCCTTGCAGGCCCGGATGATGCGCAGTGCGATCTCGCCCCGGTTGGCGATGAGGATTTTTTTGAACATCGTGGCTTGGCGGCCGGGGGATTATTTAAGGCGGAAAAGCGCCTGCCCGAACTGGACTGGCTTCCCGTTTTCAGCACAAACCTCGGCGATCGTCCCGGCGACCTCCGCTTTCACCTCGTTCATCACTTTCATCGCTTCGATGATGCAAACGACGGTATCCGGAGTGACCTCTTGGCCGGGCGAAACGAACGGCGCGGCGTCGGGCGACTGGGCGGAGTAGAATGTTCCGACCATGGGCGACTTGATTTCCGGGCCGCTGGATTTCGCCGTGGCGGCCGGTGCCGCCGCAGGGGCGGCCTGCGGGGTTGCTGCGGGAAGCGCCGGAGCAGCGGCTTCCATGATGGGAACGACTTGGGGCGCCTGCGCGATGCGCACGGCCCCCGCGGCATCCGTCTTGAGGGTGATCTTGAATCCCTCGCGTTCCATTTTGAAGACGGCGACGCCGTTCTTCTTCATCAAATCGATCAGGGTTTTAATTTCTTTGAGGTCCACGGTAGGTAGGTTTTTTACGAACAAGCAAAGTCTCTCACGCGGTTTTGCGGGGGGTCAAGCCATCCGAGTCTGCGAGCATTTGCGCCATGGACAAGCGTTCGACTAACATCCAGGGATGCTGGCATTGGCGAAGGATGCGGTCAGGGAACGGCGCGAGGCGATTGCCGCCCTCGCGCTCGCCTTGGCAATTCACATTCTGCTCGTGTTTGGGGTGGGCTGGTTCTTTGTCCACGCAGCCAGCCTGAATCCGCCGGTCCCGCAGGATGCCGAACCGATCCGGCTCGTCATCGCGCCGCCCGAACCGCAACCCGCCCGGCGCCCGGTGTTCGTCCCCAGCCAATCGGACGAAACACCCGCCCGCAAACCGCACGCGGACGCGCCGTTCGAATCGGACCGCGATTCCGTGGCAGCCAGCGAATCCGCTCCGTCGGGGAACGAACCGCTGCCCACCGTGGATGGAAGGAATGAAGACGGTATCGCGTTGCGCGATCAGAAACATTCGCTCGGGCGGCCCGACCGCGCCCCCGCCCCGGCTGTCCCGCAGGAATCCCAACCCGCTGCCCAAGCCTCCAGCCCGCCGAAACCAAGGGAGGACGCGGCGCCACTCGAAAAACCCCAACCCGACACGCCCCCCGCTCCGGAAACAAAGCCCGTGGAAAAAACCGCCCGCCCCGCCCCACCGGCTGCAGCGGGATTCCGCCCGGAAACCCGAGTGGTGCGCCTTCGTGGCAATGTGAACAACCGCGGCCGCGCCTCCCTCGAAGCGAACGCGACGCCGCTCGGCCGTTACAAAAAGCAGGTTTCCGACGCCATCGGCTCGCGTTGGTATTACTATGTGAATTCCCAAGCCGGGCTGGTCGGACTCGGCACCACCGAAGTCCGCTTCACGGTTGAACCCTCCGGCAAGGCCCGAGGCGCGCGCGTGCTCAGGAACACCTCCAACGAAAGCCTCGCATCCATCAGCATCGCCGCCATCGTGAACGCGGAAATCCCGCCGATCCCGCCAGAGGTCGCCAAACTCCTCGACAACGGACGCCTCGAAATAGACTACTCCTTCACCGTCCTCGCCAACTGATGTTTTCTAATCCGACCCTCGCAGGCATTGCCCAATTCTTCACCAACGGCGGACCGTTCATGGTGCTGCTGATCCTGCTCTCGATCCTCTCGGTAGCCTCGATCATCCTGCGCGCGCGCCGGCTCCGCGAATCGGCGATCATCCCGCCCGAAGTCGCCGCCGCAGCCACCGCGCTCCGCCCGGGCGCCGATCCCCGCCCCGTCCTTGCCGCCATTGCCGCGCACCCTTCGGCGATGTCGTCCATACTGTCGACTCTCCTTTCGCACCTCGACTGGCCGCGTTCCGAAAACCTCGAGGCGGTCCAAACAACGGCCCGCCACGAAATGGCCCGCTTGGAAAAAGGCCTCGTCGTGCTTGAAATCGCCACCGGCGCGGGCCCGCTCCTCGGGTTGCTGGGGACGCTGTCCGGGTTGGTCGGCATTTTCTCCACGCTCGGCGGGAGCGGCGACCCGGTGATGGTCGCTCGCGGAATTTCCGAAGCGCTCAACACCACCATCGTCGGCCTCGCCGTCGCGGTCCCGAGTCTCGTTGCCTATAGTTATTTCCAGCGACGCATCGAAATGGCGGCGGTCGAAATGGAATCCATCGCGGGCGACCTGCTCTCCAAGCTCTACCGCCCCGCGGCCCGCTGATCGATGCGGTTCCACACGCGCAAACGCCGCAGCCCGGCCGTCAATATCGTCTCCCTGATCGACATTCTCGCGATCCTGCTGATTTTTTTCATCGTCACGACCACCTTCAAAAAAAATCCCCCCCAGCTTGAAATCAACCTTCCCGAATCGAAAGCCACCAAAACCGCCCCCGCACAGCGCACCGAACCACTCGTCCTCGCGGTAAAAAGCGACAAGGAGATCACCCTGGGCGACAAACCCGTCGCGATCGAGACACTCGCCGAAGCGCTGCGCACGGCCGCAGCGGCGGACCCGTCACGCCCGGTCGCCCTCCAGGCCGACCGCACCGCGCCGTTCGGCACCATCGTCAAAGTCCTCGACGCACTCCGCGCCGCAGGCATCAAGGATATCCCCGCCTTCACACAACCCGAAACGCCCAACCCATGACCCTCGACATCGCCCAGTTCGACCACCCCGCGCTCCGCACACCCGGTTCGCCGATACAAAAAATCGACAGCAGCCTGCGCGACCTCGTCGGGGATATGGTCGAAACGATGCGGGAAGCCGAGGGCCTTGGACTCGCGGCCCAACAGGTCGGGCTGCCGCTTCAGTTGTTCCTCCTCGATGTGCCGCAGATGAAAAAGCGGCCGAGCGCGATGCGGATCAACGGCCGCCGCGCGGAGTTCGAACCGCTCATGCCTCTCGCGCTAATGAACGCGGAGGTCCAAACCTTCGGGAAAATCCACATCGAGGGCGAGGGGTGTCTCAGCTTCCCTGAAATCTCGGCGAAGGTCGCGCGCCCGCTCTCCGTGCGCATCAAGGCCCTGTGCCTTGATGGTTCGACGATCGAATTCGAAGCGGATGGATTGCTTGCGCGCGCCGTCCAGCACGAACTCGACCATACGCGCGGCATCCTTTTCATCGACCGCGCCGTGGAGGAGGACCGGCTTGCCCTACCCGAGGAAATCCGCCGCCTGGCCCGTCCCGCACCTGCCGCCTGACCGCCGCGCCCCTTGCGCCCGCGCCGCGGCTTTGGCATCTTCCGCGGCGATGAAAACAATCCTCTCCGCACTCCTTCTCTGTTTGACATCCCACTTCGCAACGGCGACAGACACCGCCTCCATGCAAGACATCCGCATCATCCTCACCACCAACAAAGGTCCGATCGAAGCCGTCCTCTATCCCTCGAAGGCCCCCGTAACCGTCGCGAATTTCCTGAACCTCGCCAAGCGCGGCTACTACAACGGGCTCACCTTCCACCGCGTGATCCCCGACTTCATGGTCCAAGGCGGCGACCCCACCGGCACCGGCTCGGGCGGACCCGGCTACCGCTTCGAGGACGAATGCACCCCCGAACTCAAGCACGACAAGCCTGGCATCTTCTCGATGGCAAACGCCGGACCAGGCACTAATGGCAGCCAATTTTTCATCACGCATGTCCCGACCCCGTGGCTCGATGGCAAGCACACCGTCTTCGGCTCGGTGACCAAAGGCCAGGATGTCGTCAACGCCATCGCCAAGGGCGACAAGATCGAGAAAATCGAGATTCTCGACTCCGCAGACGATCTGTTCGCCGCCAAAAAAGACCGGCTCGACTCTTGGAACGCGTCGCTCGACAAGCGCTGAGCCACGCCGGGTTTTTCCCGGCGCAGCCGCGGGTCAGAATTTGAGTTCCTCGCCCGTCTTCGCGTCGGCGATGACGAACTTCTCTTGGTGGAAGGTCGGGTCGGCGCGGAAAACAAGTCGCCCTGCGTAGCGGCGCTCGATGTCGATGAGGTGTTCCTCATCCTCGGTGCGCAGACGATTGAGGAGGTCCGGGTGCACGGTGACGCGGATCTCGTGAACGAGTTCCTGGTGCTTGCGCATGGCGGAATGGAGGGCGCGCTGAAGCTCCACACTCATCGTCATCGGGCTCTTGATCATGCCCTTTCCGGAGCAGTGCGGGCACGGGATGAAGAGGGCGCTCGCGAGGCTCTCGTTCGCGCGCTGCCGCGTCATTTCCATGAGGCCCAGCTGCGAGATCGGAAGCACATGCGTGCGGGCCTTGTCGCGCTTGAGGCGCTCCTTGATATGGCTGTAGACCGCCTGCTGGTCTTTGCGGTTCTTCATATCAATGAAGTCCGCAACGATCAGACCGCCGATGTTCCGCAGCCGGAGCTGGCGCGCGATCTCCTCGGCCGCCTCGAGGTTCGTCTGGAGGATGGTTTTCTCCATGTTGTCCTTCGTCCCCTTGTTGCGGCCGGTATTCACATCCACGGCAATCATCGCCTCGGTTTCGTCGATGACGATGTAGCCGCCGCACGGCAGCCAGACCTGGCGGTGGAACGCGGCGTCGATTTGCGCCTTCACGCCGAAGCACTCAAAGATCGGCTGCACGCCGGTGTAGTGCTGGATGGATTTTTTCGCGCGCTTCGAGATGTGGCCGACAAGGTTCTGCATCCGCTCGGCGGCCCTCGCGTCATCGATGATTACGGCGTCCACCTCATCGGTGAGGAAGTCGCGCACGGAACGCTCGATGAGGTCGGGTTCCTCGAACAGGCACGCCGGGGCCTGCTTTTCCTCCATGCCCTTCTGCACCTGCGCCCACTGTTCGAGGAGCAGACTGAGGTCCCGGACGAAATACCGCGCGCGCTGGCCCGCGCCAACAGTCCGCATGATCACGCCCATGCCCTCGGGCACTTCGAGTTCGCGCAGAATTTTCCGCAGGCGCTCGCGCTCCTTCGGGTCGTCGATCTTCCGCGAGATGCCGAACTGGTCGTTGAACG
>JBMOIA010000005.1:0-19828 GCA_049317565.1 Terrimicrobiaceae bacterium
CCGTAGTGGCGTTCGTTCAGGCGCCAGTCTTTTTCCATGGGAATCCAAAGCTGGTCGAGTTCGGTGAGGACGCCCCAGAGGGTGTTGAGGGCGCGCTTGAGGACGGAGACATAGGCGATGTCGAACGCGAAGCCTTCCTTCTTGAGGAGTTGTCCGGCGGCCTTGGCCTCTTCGCGGCCCTTGTCGCTAAGGTCGACATCGTGCCAACCGGTGAAGCGGTTTTCTTTGTTCCAGGTGCTTTCGCCGTGGCGGATGAGAACGAGTTTGTGCATGGGATTCGGAATTTTTCGGGCCGCGAACTTAGTGCGCGCGGGAACAGGATGGCAAGCCGTGGCGGAAGGATGCGCGGGATTTTGTGTTGAATTGGGACGGTGCGGGTGAAAAATCCTGCTGCGACGCCATTCTCCCCCGATGCCATTTCGAATCCTCACGCTCAACATTCAAAACGGACAGCCGTGGAATGAGGAAAACCCGGACCTTGATGTCGTGGACATCAATGCCGTGGCGCGCTTCCTCATCGCGCAGGATGCCGACATTCTCTGCCTGCAGGAGGTGGAGCGGGGGTTCGATGGCGGGATGCAAATCGAGCCGCCGCCGAATTACGGACGCCTGCGCGAGATGCTGAAAGGCTACGACTCGGTCTTCTCGTATCCGGCGAAGAACGAAACGGAGATTCCATTCGGGCTCGGGTTGGCGATTTTTTCGAAAACGAAACTGCGGGACTTCGAGAGGATCGACCTGCCCGCGGCGCCCATTGAATTTGAATTCGCGGGGAAGACCCGGCGGGCCTCGCAGCGGCTGCTTATCGGCGCGACGGTGACGATCGATGGTTTGCCGGTGCGGATCATGAATGCGCACCTGCAGGCGTTTTTCATGATTGGAACATCGAGCGACCAGTATCCCGAGCAGCGCAATATCGTGGAGGCGCTGCTGCGCAAGCAATCGGGTGCGGCGATCCTCGCCGGCGACATGAATTCGACTCCGGAGGAGGGTTTGGTGGCGCAGTTCCGGGGTGCCGGATTTTCCAGCGGCCAGTGCGGCCAGGTGACATGGAAGCGCCGCCCGTATGTGGTGGACCACATTTTCCACAACGCCCAGCTGCGCCAAACGCAGTGTAAGGTCGTGGAGACCGAGGTCTCCGATCATCACGCGCTCTTGGCGGAATTCGAGCCGTCCTAAACGGTGCGGCAGGCTGCGGCGTATTCGCGCGCGGCGGATTGGAGTTCAGTGGCGAAGTCGGCGCGGGGTTGGGCGAACTTCGGGCGGAACCATGGATACAGCCCGACGAGATCGTGAAGGACGAGAATGTTCCCATCGCAGTGCTTTCCACTGCCGATGCCGATCGTCGGGCAGGCGACGCTGCGTGTGATTTCGGCGGCGAGCGGGGCGTGGACGAGTTCGAGAACGATGGCGGAGACGCCGAGCTCATCGAGGGCGCGGGCGTCGGCCAGCAGGTGGCCGGCCTCCTCGGGGGATTTGCCCTTCACATGATACCCGCCCTCCTCGCGAACCCGCTGGGGCAACATCCCGAGATGTCCGATGACCGGGATGCCTTCGGCGAGAATCGCGCGCACCATGGGAAGCGCCTCGCGGCCGCCCTCGATTTTGACAAGGTCCGCACCGGCCTCGCGCAGGAGGCGGGCATTTTTCAAAGCCGACTCGGGCGTGGAACAACTGCCCGCCGGGAGGTCTGAAACGACAGGCGTTTTTTCCGCCCCTCGCGCCACCGGCCGCGTGTGGTGGAGCATGTCGGCCATCGTAACCTGTGTGGTGTCGGGGTGGCCGAGAACGACCATCCCGAGGGAATCGCCGACCAGCAGGAAGTCGAGCCCGCAGGCGTCGAGCAAGCGCGCCGCGGGGAAATCATAGGCGGTGAGGCTGGCCAGTCGGCGGCCGGCGACCTTCGAGGCGCGGAAAGATTCGGGTGCGGGTTTCACGGGGATGGAGATTTAATAAGTGCGATCAGAAAAAGCCAACAGCCTTGGGCGGATGGGGAATTTTTGCAGCAAGGGCTGCGGGGGTTTCGGCGAAGCCAGGCAGGAGGCGGTTCGGAGCAATGTCGGCAAGCGGGAGGAGGACGAAAGGCCTTTCCGCGATGCGCGGGTGCGGGACGGCGAGCTCGGGAAGAACGAAGCGCAGATTGTCGAGATAGAGGATATCGAGGTCGATCGTGCGCGGGGCGTGGAAGGCATGGTCGGCGGGCCGGCCGAGTTGGTGCTCGATGCGCTGGAGTGCGGCGAGCAAATCCAGCGGTGCAAGCGCGGTGTGCAATTCGATGGCGGCATTGAGGAATGACGGGGAGCCCGGCGGGCAGTCCTGCGGTTCTGTTTCGTAAATGCGGGAACAGAGGAACGGGCCGGAGCCATCGTGCAGAGCGAAGAGGTGGCGGCGGGCTTCGCGGAGGCGGGCGGCGCGGTCCCCGAGGTTGGAACCGAGCGCAATGCCAGCCCTCATTTCAGGCCGAGGACATCCTGCATGTCGTAGAGCCCGGGCTTTTGCGATTGGGCCCAACGGGCGGCGCGGAGCGCGCCCTTGGCGAAGGTGTCGCGGCTCGATGCCTTGTGGGAAAGTTCCACCCGCTCGCCGATGTTCGCATAAACCACTGTGTGGTCGCCGACCACATCCCCGCCGCGCAGGGCATGCATGCCGATCTCGTTCGGGCGGCGCTCGCCGACCATCCCCTCGCGTCCATGCGAGACATCACGGCCGTAGTCGAGGCCGCGGACCTCGACGAGGATTTCGGCAAGGCGGCGCGCCGTCCCGCTCGGGGAGTCTTTTTTCAGGCGGTGGTGCATTTCGACGACCTCGAGATCGAAGTCGGGGCCGAGGATTTCGGCGGCCTTGCGGGTGAGCCAGAAGAGGGTGTTCACGCCCACGCTGAAATTCGGCGCGAAGACGATCGGGATGTTTTTCGAGAGTTCGGTGATGCGGGTGCGGTCGGCTTCGCCGTGGCCGGTCGTGCCGATGACGAGGATTTTTCCAGCGGCGGCGCAGGCTTCAGCGATCGGGACGGTGGCCGTGGCGTGGGTGAAATCGATCAGGGCGTCGCCGTTTGGAAGGGCGGCTGCGAGGTCATCGCCGAGGTCCACGCCGGCGGCGAATTCGAAGGAGGCGGGATCGGCCTTCGCGCAGGCGATGAGCGCCTGGCCCATGCGGCCCTTGGCGCCGTTGATCACAACGCGTGTCGGTTTCACAGGCCGAGTTTGGAAAGGGTTTCCGCGAGGCGCTTCGCGTTGGGCTCCGCCATTTCGCACAGCGGGAGCCGGACATCGGCGGCGCATTTGCCCAGGCGGGCGAGCGCGAACTTCGCCGGCACCGGGTTCGGCTCGATGAAGAGGTCCTTGAAGAGCGGGTAGTATTTGCGGTGGATGGCGAGCGCCTTGGCGGATTCGCCTGCCAGTTGGTGGCGCACCATTGCGGCGACCTCCGCAGGAATGAGGTTCGAGGCGACGCTGATCGCGCCCACGGCGCCGACCGACATGAACGGCAGGGTGAGCGAATCGTCGCCGGAGAGGATTTCGAATGCGTCAGGCAGGGCGGCGCGCAGTTGGTTCACGCGCTCCACGCTGCCGCCGGCTTCCTTGATGGCGGTGATGTTTTTGAAGGAAGCGGCAAGGCGGGCGGTGGTCTCGACGGGAATCTCGATGCCGCAACGGCCAGGGATGCTGTAAAGGACGAGCGGGATTTGCACCGAATCGGCGATGGCTCCGAAATGGCGGTAGAGGCCCTCGGGGCTGGGCTTGTTGTAGTAGGGGGCGACGAGCAGAGCGGCATCGGCTCCGGCTTTTTCCGCGGCACGAGTGAGGTCCACCGCCTCGGCTGTGGAGTTGGACCCGGTGCCGGCGATGACGAGGCAGCGCTTGGCGGCGGCTTCGACGGCCACCTCCACCACCCGCATGTGCTCGGCGTGGTCGAGAGTGGGCGATTCGCCGGTGGTGCCGACCGGGATGATCCCCGAGATGCCGCCGGCGAGTTGTTCAGCAATGATGCCCCGAAAAGCGGCTTCGTCGAACGCGCCGCCCCGGAAGGGCGTGACCAAGGCGGTATGGGCTCCTGCGAATGTCATGGGTGCGGATGGTTACAGGGAAACAACCCCCTCGAAAACAAAATCCGCCGGTCCTGTGAGGCGCGCAGAATCGAACGAGCCATCGGACGATTTCGTGAAATCCACACGCAGCGTGTCGCCACCACGCACGGTGACTTCGACGGGGGATGGCACCGAACCGGTGGCAGCATGAAGAAGCGCCGCGGCGCAAACGCCGGTGCCACAGGCAAGGGTTTCACCCTCCACGCCGCGCTCGTAGGTGCGGATGGCAAGCCGACCGGGGGCGAGAATCCGGACGAAATTCGCATTCGTGCCCTTCGGCGCGAAGGCACTGTGGTGGCGGATCGCCGAGCCGAGACCGCGGACATCCACCGATTCCAAATCCTCCACGAAAACCACCGCATGCGGCACTCCGGTGTTGACGAAGTGCACGGAAAGTTTTTCGCCGCCGACATCGAGGGCTTGCGGCGGGCGGTGGTCCTGCGGGCGCCCCATGTCGAGCGAAACCAGATCGCCCTCCAGCGAAGCGGTGATTTTGCCGGCCATGGTTTCGAAATCCACGCAAGACGGTTGGGCGGGCATGAGCCTGGCGGCGAACCGGGCGAAGCAGCGCGCGCCGTTGCCGCACATCTCGGCCTCACCGCCATCGGCATTGTAATAGCGCATGCGGAAATCGGCGGTGCCTGCGGCGGTTTCAACGGCAAGCAAACCGTCCGCCCCCACGCCGCGGTGCCTGTCGCAAAGGCGGGCGATGGTTTTTTTGTCCAATGCGAATTCCCCGGAGCGATTGTCGATGACGACAAAATCGTTCCCCGCGCCGTTCATTTTTGTGAACCGGAGTTCCATGCGGGAGGCAGGCTAAGTGCGGGCGGGCGGGACGGCAATCCCCGCTCAAAAAGGCTCCGGCTGGGTCATGAGTCCACCGAGGCCCTCCTGCAGAATGTCGTCGGAGAGCTTCGACTCGTAGTCGATGTATTCCTGCGGACTGGCGGGCGGCTCGTCGGCCTTCACGAAACCCTTGGAAAGCGCGTAGCCGCCCTTGCGGGAATTGATCGCCGAGGCCTGCAGCCCCTTGAGGCGCCTTTGGAAACTTTGAGTCTGCGCGGCGCTCGGGTAATCGGCCGGCATGCCGTAGGCGCGGGCGAGGCCGTTTTTCGTGAGTTCCTCGGCGAGGTTTTTGTTGCCGACGAGGATCACTGCGTAGAACCGCTGCGATTTCGAGGCGCCGCGGGCATCTTCCCATTTCGTCAACACCGTGAACGGCTGCTGCAGCAAGGCGGCGCTGAATTCGCCCGCTTTTTTGCCCACCGTCATCACTTCGGAAAGCTGGATGCCGAGCGCCTTGGCCTGGTCCTCGAGGCGCGCCGGGAACCGGTCGTCCGTTTCCGGGCAATCCACGAAATAGAGGCGGAAATGGTGGTCCTTGCCGTTGTGAATCACATGGAAGCTGTCGCCGTCGGCGTATTCGGAGGAGGCGAGGCGGCAATTTTCAAGAACCTCCCAACCGGGCGGCGCGGCGAAGGCAAACGATGCGGCAAGGAGAAGGGGGACGATGGCGGGCGCGAAAGCGCGGGGAAGGGGGCGGAGCACTTGAATAATAGAAATGTTACAGAACTGTAACAATTGCCCGAGCCGCCGCAAGGCGAAGCTCAAGCCGGGTGACGCCCACCGAGTGCGCGCTGGAGCGTGAGTTGGTCGGCATGTTCGAGTCCGCCGCCCGCAGGGAGGCCACGCGCGACGCGGGTCACCGGAATGCCGAGCGGGGCGAGAATGCCGACGATGTAGTTCGTGGTGGCCTCGCCCTCCACATCGGTGCTGAGGGCGAGAATGACCTCGGAGTGCCCCCCCGCGCGGAGGCGTTCCAGCAGCGGTTCGATGCGCAACTGGTCGGGGCCGATGTGCTCCAGCGGGGCGAGCCGCCCGCCGAGCGAGTGGTAAAGGCCGTGGAAAACACCGCTGCGCTCGATCGGCAGGATGTCGGTGGCTTGTTCCACCACGCAGATTTCCCTCCCGTGGCGGGAAGGCTGCGCGCAGATGCCGCAAAGTTCGGCCATGGAGAAAAACCCGCATTGCACGCAGGGAGTGACCGATGTCACCGCCTCGTGCAGCGCCGAGCCAAGCCGCTCCGGGTGCGCATCGCGGTGGGAAAGAATCCAAAGGGCGATGCGTTCGGCGCTCCGCGGCCCGATGCCTGGGAGTCGGCGCAGTTCCCGGACGAGATGGAGGAACGGGGCTGGATAATCGGCCGCCATCCGGTTTTCAGGAATCCGCGAGACGGCCGTCCACGATCCGCACGAGCCGGTCCCCGCGGCGGGCGAGGTTTTCATCGTGCGTGACCACGACCAGCGTGCGGCCGCCGGATTTCGCGAGGTCGAGCAGCAGGGAAATAATGGCTTCGCCGTTTTTGGAATCGAGGTTGCCGGTGGGTTCGTCGGCGAAAAGGATGGCGGGGTCATTGACCAGCGAACGCGCGATGGCGACGCGCTGCTGCTCCCCGCCGCTGAGTTCGGCAGGCAGGTGGTCCATGCGGCCGGCGAGGCCGACTTTTTCGAGGAGTTCGGCGGCCAGCCGGTTGGCATCGGCGCCCTTGATCATCGCGGGCAGGAGCACATTTTCGCGGGCGGTGAGTTCGGGCAGGAGGAAGTAGGATTGGAAAACAAAACCCATGCGTTCGTTGCGGAGCCTGGCCAGCGCCCCGCCGGGCAGCCTGTAGAGCGAGCGCCCCTCGAACTCGACAGTTCCCGACTCCGGCGTTTCCAGCCCTGCGAGTGTGTAAAGGAGGGTTGTTTTCCCCGCGCCGCTGGCGCCGGCGAGGAAAACGATTTCCCCCGCGTGCACATCCAGATCGATGCCGCGCAGGACCTCGATCGCCGAACCGCCGATGCGGAACGAGCGCTTCAAGCCGCGCGCCGCGAGGCGCGGCGTCATGGACGCTTCTCGACCGGCACGAATTTTTTGCCGATTGCGGGGCCGGTGTATTCGCTGAGCGGGCGGTAGAGGCGGTTGTCCGCGAGCTGTTCCATCACATGCCCTGTCCATCCGGCGGTGCGGGCGATCGCGAAAACGGGGGTGAAGAGGTCGATAGGAATCCCGAGCGAGTAATAGACCGTGGCGGAGTAGAAATCGACATTCGCGTTGAGACCCTTCCGCTCCTGCATGATGGCGGCGATGCGTTCGCTCATGCGGATCCATTTCGGCTCGCCGAGCCGCTCGCTGAGAACAACGGCCATCTCGCGGAGGTGCGGCGCGCGCGGATCGAGGGTTTTGTAAACCCGGTGGCCGATACCCATGATTTTCTTTTTCTGCGCGAGTTGCTCGTCGATCCAAGCGTCCACATTTTCCTCCGAGCCGATCGCCTGGAGCATGTGGATGACGCCCTCGTTCGCACCGCCGTGGAGCGGACCTTTCAGCGTGCCGATGGCCGAGGTGATGGCCGAATACATGTCCGAGAGCGTGGCAATGGTGACGCGGGCCGAGAAGGTGGAGGCGTTCATGCCGTGGTCGGCGTGCAGCACATACGCGACATCGAGGGTTTTGACGGCCTCGGGCGTGGGCTCCTCACCGGACATCAGGTAAAGGAAATGCGCAGCCTCGCCGAGGTCGGGGCGGACCGGCGGGAGGTCAAGCCCGCGACGGGCGCGGTGGAAATAGGCTGTGATGACACCGATCTTCGCGGTGATGCTGACGGCGCGGCGGCGATTCGCTTCGGGCGATTCATCCTTCAGCGTTTCATCATAGAGGCCGAGCATCGAGACGGCGGTGCGGATGACATCCATCGGGGCGGCCGCGACCGGTGCCTTGCGGAGGAATTCCACGACCGGGACGGGCAACTCACGAGCCGCGCGGAGTTCGGCGCAGAGCGCGTCGAGTTGGGCGCGGTTCGGCAATTCCCCGTGCCAGAGCAGGTGAACGACCTCCTCGAACCCGGCTCGGCCGGCGATTTCGTTGATGTTGTATCCCGCATAGATGAGCACGCCCTCCTGGCCGAGCACATCGCTCAGGTTGGTGGAGTTGGCGACGATTCCTTCGAGTCCTTTTGCTGTGAGTGGCATGATATATTTTTGGGTTGCGGGGAAAGAGGTCGCGGAGTGTGAACGAAGCCCGGTCCGATGGGAAGCGCGGGGATGGATTTCACGCGAAGTTTGCGCTGATTGATTTTTTGGCTTGCGAATGCGGCGATCCACGCCATTCTGCCCGACCCGCAAAAAGCATCACGATTATGGCATACGCAGTCATCCAAACCGGCGGAAAACAATACCGCGTCGAATCAGGCTCCGAAATCGATGTGGAAAAACTCGACGCCGAAGTCGGCACAGACATCACTCTTTCGGAAGTCCTGCTCGTCTCTAACGGCTCCAAGATCCAAATCGGCACCCCGTTCGTCAACGGAGCCAAGGTCGGAGCCAAGGTTGTCGAGCAATACAAGGACGACAAGGTGATCGCCTTCAAATTCCGCCGCCGGAAAGGCTACCACCGCACGGTCGGCCACCGCCGCCAACTCACCCGCCTCAAAATCGAATCCATCCCAACCAAGTAATTTTATGGCCCATAAAAAAGGACAAGGCAGCGTCAAGAACGGGCGCGACAGCATTTCAAAGCGCCTCGGGGTTAAAAAATTCGGCGGAGAGTCCGTCGTTGCGGGCAACATCATCATCCGCCAGCGCGGAACGAAGTTCCAACCGGGTCAAAATGTCGGCCTCGGCCGCGATTACACGATCTGGGCCCTCGTCGATGGAAGCGTGAAGTTCGACCGGAATGGTCGCCGCGTGAACGTCGTCGCCTGCTCTTAGGATTCTTCGGAAATCCCCACCGCCGCCATCCCTCGGGCCTGAAAAAACCAGTCAGGTCCGCTCCAGTCTGCGGCGGCGAGGTTTTTCATCCCAAATAGTGTTCCCTTTTTAGGACCACGGCGGGAACAGACACCCCACAGCCAACAGGAATCGTCTTCCCATCCCGCCCGCGCGGCATAGATTCACGCCCCGATGTTTTCCAGGCTTTCCGACAAGCTCCAGGATGTCTTTAAAAACCTCCGCGGTCAGGGACGCATCTCCGAATCAAACATCTCGGACGCGCTGCGCGAAGTCCGCCTCGCCCTGCTCGACGCCGATGTCCACTTCCAGGTCGCGAAGGACTTCATCGCCCGGGTAAAAGAAAAGGCGCTCGGCGAAACCGTCCTCCGCAGCGTCACCCCCGGCCAGCAGATCGTCAAAATCTTCCACGAGGAACTCTGCGCACTCCTCGGCGGCGATTCCGCCCCGCTGGATCTTTCCAAACCCGGCACCATCCTCGTCGCCGGCCTCAACGGCGCGGGAAAAACCACCTCGTGCGCGAAGCTCGCCCGGTTGTTGAAAGCCGAGGGCCGCTCGCCTCTCCTCATCGCACTCGACCTCCACCGCCCCGCCGCCATCGACCAACTGTGCATCCTCGCCGAACAAATCGGCGTCCCCGTCTTCCGCCCCGAACCTGGAGCCACCGATGTCCTTTCCACCGCCCGCGCCGCCGTCGAGTGGTGCGAAAAAACCGGCGGCAATGTTCGCATCTTCGACACCGCCGGCCGCCAAGAGGTGGACGAACCCCTCCTCGATGAACTCCGTCAGGTCCACAGTTTCCTCGAACCCCGCGAGACCCTTCTCGTCTGTGATGCCGCCACCGGCCAGCAGGCCGTCCAGGTCGCCGAAAAATTTCACGCCGCGCTCGGCCTGACCGGCATTATCCTTACGAAGCTCGATGGCGACGCCCGCGGCGGCGCGGCCCTCTCGCTCCGCACCGTCACCGGCCGGCCCATCAAATTCATCGGCACCGGCGAGAAGGTCGAGCAATTCGAGGCATTCCACCCCGACCGCCTGGCCGGCCGCATCCTCGGCATGGGCGATGTCGTGAGCCTCGTTGAAAAGGCCGCCGAAGCCATCTCCGAGGACGACGCCCGCCGCATGGAGCAGAAGCTCCGCAGCGCCAGTTTCGACCTCGACGACTTCCTCCAACAGTTCAAGGCGCTCCGCAAAATGGGCCCACTCGAAAATATCCTTGGCATGGTTCCCGGGATGGATAAGCTCAAAGGTTCCTCGGTTGACGAAAAGCAACTGAAACGGGTGGAGGCGATTATTCTCTCCATGACACCGCTCGAGCGGGCGCGTCCTGATATTCTCAACGCACGGCGCCGCCAGCGGATCGCCCGTGGCAGCGGCACGCATGTCAGCGAGGTCAACAACCTCATCCTGCGTTTCACACAGATGCGCAAGATGATGAAAAACATGGGCTCCATGAAAAAACTCATGGCCAAGGCCGGCGGGGGACTCAAATTCTGACCCGGCACCCGAACCGAAAAACCAAAAAAACAAAACCATGGCAGTAGCAATCCGGCTCCGCCGCGAAGGCGGGAAAAACAAACCCTACTACAGCATCGTCGTCGCCGACCAACGCAGCCCGCGCGACGGCAAGTTCATCGAGATCATCGGCAATTACGACCCCAAGAAAACCGGCGAGAACTTCAACATCCAGCTCGAGCGCGCGGACTACTGGGTCAAAAACGGCGCCCGTCCGAGCCAAACCGTCGGCAGCTTCATCACGAAGGCCCGCAAAAAGCTCGCGGCCTGAACCGCCCCGGCGCCATGGAGGAATTCCTGCGCTATGTGATCTCCTCGCTCGTGGAATTTCCCGACGAGGTCGTCATCAAAAAAACCGAGTCGGCCGGCCATGTGGCATTCCATGTCGCCGCCCGCCCCTCGGACATGCCAAGAATCATCGGCAAGGGCGGCCACACCGTCCGCGCCCTCCGCACCCTCCTCGCCGCCTCCGCCCGCAAGCGCGAAATCTCCGCCTCCCTCGAGCTCATCGAACCATGAACATCCGCACCACCCTCCTCGCCGCCGCATCGCTCGGCCTCCTCCACTCCGGTTGCGAAATGCATCCCGCTTCCAAGACCGTTCCCGGCTATGCCGAGAAGATGAAGAAAAAACAGGAGGAAAAACAAAATCAGCCAGCGGGGACTCTTTCCACCGACTCCGCGGCGCCGACCTACTTCCCGCCGCAGGGTAACTGACCCGCCGCACCGCCGCAGTCGGCCGCATCGCGGTCGCCATTCTCTTTCCGACGCAGCGCATCTTCCCCTCCGCGCCATGACCACCGAAGAAGCCGAACCCGCACCAGCGCCAGCCACCGAGCCGCCCCCTCCGCTCGTCGTCAACGCGCTCCAAAAGCTCACGCTCCGCGAAATTGCCGAGCGCTCCGCTTCCCTCGGCCTGCGCACGCGCATCGAGTTCACCCGCCGCCACCTCATTTTCGACCAGGTCCGCCACCAGCTTTACCTCGGCGGCACAGCCACCGGCACCGGCATGCTCGAGCGCGTCCAGGATTTCCATGTCCTCCGCTGGGCGGCGGCCGACCTCCGCCCCGGCCCCGACGATGTCCTTGTCCCCAATGCCCTCGTCAAAAAATTCTCCCTCCAGCCTGGGGTGATGCTCGAGTGCCGCTTCCGCCTGCCGCGTGACCGCGAGCAGGGCCTCGTCGCCGAGGAAATCCTTTCCATCGAATCCATCCCCGCCGCCGAGTGGCAGCCGCCGCTCGAATTCGACAAGCTCACCCCGCTGTTTCCGAACCGCCGCGTGCTACTTGAAACACCCACCGATCCCGAGCCCGCCGCCCGCGCCGTGGATCTCGTCGCCCCGCTCGGCATGGGCCAACGCGGCCTCATCGCCGCCCCGCCCCGGGCCGGAAAAACCATTCTTCTCCAAACCCTCGCCCGCAGCATCCGCAAAAACCACCCGCAGGCCGCGCTCATCCTTCTTCTTGTGGACGAGCGCCCCGAGGAGGTCACCGACATGCGCCGCGCGCTGGATTGCGAAATCTATGCGTCCACATTCGACGAGCCGATCGCCCGCCATGTCCAGATTTGCGAAGCCGTGGCGAACCGCGCCCAACGCCTCGTCGAACTCGGCAAGGATGTGATCATCCTCCTCGATTCCATCACCCGCATGGCCCGGGCCTACAACAACCTCCAACCCGGCAAGGGCCGCACCATGAGCGGCGGCGTGGACGCCCAGGCGCTCGCCCGCCCGCGCAAATTCTTCGGCTCGGCCCGCAACACCGAGGAGGGCGGCAGCCTCACCATTCTCGGCACCGCACTCATCGAGACCCGCAGCCGCATGGACGACCTCATCTTCGAGGAATTCAAGGGCACCGGGAACATGGAACTCCACCTCGACCGCTCGATCGCCGAACTCCGGATTTTCCCCGCCATCCACATCGTTAAATCCGGCACGCGCCGCGAGGAACTCCTCCTCCACCCCGACGAATTCAACCGCATCGTCACAATCCGCCGCCAACTTTCCGAACTCCCCGCCGCCGAGGCCATGGAAGTCCTCGCCTCGAACATCCGGCACACGAAATCGAACGCCGAGCTTCTCCTCACCGGCCTGCGCGGCGTGTAGGAAAAACAACCGACAAGGCACCAGGAGGGCGCTGCTTGTCAGCGCCGCAACGGCGTGTTTGCGGAAATTGTTTCGGCTCTGACAAGCAGAGCCCTCCTCGCGAAGCGTGGCACGGGAACTATTCCGTTATGACGACCGCTTAGAAATTCCACATCTTGCCCTTCGCCGCATCGGCGAAAACCTGCGGGCTCATGAGGTAGGATTTGGGCGGGTTCGGCAGCGGACCGTCGTCCAGCACGGGCAGGGATTTTCCAATCGTGGCATCCCAGGGCTGGCTGTGCGCGATGTTGAGCGGCGCGCCCTTCGGCACGATGTCGAAAACCTCCTGCGCCGCGATGAGCGGCATCCGCACGCAGCCCATCGTGTTCGGATACGGTTTCACAAAACCCCAATGGATTCCGTAGGCCGGTTTGAATTCCATCCAGTAGGTCATCGGGTAGCCCGCATCGGGCTGGCTGATGCGACGGCGGTGCGCCACCTTCGAGTAAATTCGGAAATCTCCCTGCGGGGTGGGCGAACTCGCCTTGCCGACGGTCACCGGCGTGGCAAGGAGCACCTCATTGCCCTCGACCACATACAACCGCTGGGCGCTGGTGCTGATCTTGACCTTCACCGCAGACGGGTTTTTCGGAGCCTTGTCCGGCGGGTCGAAGCTGAACGAATGGTTCGCCGCCGAGCGGGTCGTCTTGCAACCGGTCAACGCCACCGCCGCACCGAGGGCAAAGGCCACCGCGAATTTTTGGAGAGTGAAAATTTTCATCAGCGCCACCTTGAAACGGCAAACCTCCCTTCCGTCAAGCTCAGCCGGAAAAGCCGAGGCCGGGATTTTCCGCTTGCTGGGGTGTGGAGGCGCCGAAAGAGTTTCAAGTCGCTCCCCAAATCAAGCCGGCGTGGCGAAATGGCAGACGCAAGGGACTTAAAATCCCTTGATCCGAAAGGATCGTGCGGGTTCGAGTCCCGCCGCCGGCAGACTTTTTAAGTCCCCTCAGGCGTGGTGCGCCGGGGATTCTACCAAGCGTCCTTCGCGGAGAGGGCGAAAGCGGCCTTGGGCGCGTTGTATTCCGACCAGAGGGGCCGGAGGTCGTGCTCATCGGTGAGGGCGAGCACGCGGCACACGAGGCAGAGGTCCTTGGAAATGGCGAGGTGTTCCTTGGCGCTGGCGATGTTGCCGAGTTGGCATTCGCAGCAGGCGAGGTGGAAATGCACCATCGCGGTGCGCGGGAAGAATTCGGCTGTTTGGAGGAGGAAATCGCGGGCCTTTTCCACGCGCCCGCCGAGCCGCTTCGCGATGGCGACATCGATCCAGCGGTCCACATTTTCCGAATCGGATTCGAGGAGCAGGAGGGCGACGGCTTCCATGAGCGCCCAATCCTCGGAGGCGCGGTAGAGTTCGAGCAGGACGGAGAGGCCGTTCGGGCCCATGCGCTGGTCCTTGGGGATGGATTCGAGTTCGCGAACCGCATCGTTGAGCATTCCGAGTTCAATGTATCCCTCGGCCGACTCGAGGCGCATTTTGATTTGTTCGTCGCACATGGTTTTGGTCCCCCGCTTGTCGGGAAAAACCCGGCGGCTTGGTTCGGTTCCGCCGGGATTTTTCCCCTGCCTCAATTATCGGCGCGCGGCGGCAGGACTTTAGTTTCCGCAATCGTGCGAAATTGCGTTCGCGCCACGCCGGTGAAACCGCCATGTTACCGGGAAGGATGAAACGAAAAGCAATTCTGTCCGCGGCGGCGCTCGTGGTTGTGATCCTGCTCGTGGTCGGCGGAGTGAAATTCCTGCAGGTGCGGGCACTGATCGACGCCGGCGGCAAGGGCGGGAAGCCACCCGAGACCGTGAGCACGGTGGCGGTCGAAGCCGACGAGTGGGTTCGCACGGTGGATTCCGTAGGATCGGTGCGCGCTGCGCAGGGCGCCGATCTCAGCGTGGAAACTTCGGGAATCGTCTCGAAAATCCTTTTTGAAAACGGCGCGGAGGTGCAGGCGGGCGACCTGTTGCTCGAACTCGACAGCACGGCGGAGCAGGCGGGCTTGCGGGCCGCCGAGGCCGAAGCCGAGCTGGCGCGCACGATTTTCGAAAGGACGAAATCCCTGCGGACGACCAACGCCGTGCCACAGTCCGAACTCGACAGCGCGGGGGCGCAGATCCGCAAGGCCACGGCGCGCGTGGAGGAATTGCGGGCCGCCATTTCCAAGAAACAAATCCGTGCGCCCTTCGCCGGGCGGCTCGGAATTCGCGAGGTCAATGTCGGGCAGTTCGTGCAAAACGGCGACAAGATCGTGCCGCTGCAATCCCTCGATCCGATCCATGTGAACTTCCTGCTGCCGCAACAACTCGTCTCCGCGATGGCCGCCGGGCAACGGATCATTCTGCGCACCGACGCGCAACCGGGTCGGGAGTTCGAGGGCGTTCTGACGGCGGTGAACTCCGAAATCGATCCGGTGACGCGCAACATCCGGCTGCAGGGCACGCTGAAAAATTCCGACGGCGCGCTGCGGCCAGGAATGTTCGCGCGGGTCGAGGTTTTCCTCGGCGGTGCCGACAAGGTCCTGCGTGTGCCGCTCACGGCGGTGTTCCGGGCCTCCTATGGCGATTCGGTTTTTGTGGTGCAGGAAAAAACCGGGGACGACGGCGTGAAGAAAACAGTGGTCGAGCAGCGGTTCATCCGCACGGGGCGCACGAAGGGAGATTTCATCGCCGTGACCGAAGGCCTTGCAGAGGGCGACACAGTCGTCTCCGCCGGCGCGTTCAAGCTGCGCAACGGGTCCACCATTCTCATCAACAATTCGCTCGCCCCGAAACCCTCCGCCTCGCCGAATCCCGAGAACACCTGAAAGGCCGGCGTTGGTTGGCTGCAGCCAACAATCTTTACGCCGCTGTCACTCGTCCGAGCCGCTATTCCGATCGAGGCGTTTGCGGAGTGTGGCGCGGGTGATTCCAAGGAGCTTGGCGGCGCGAACCTGGTTGTCCCCGGTCTTTTGCATGGCGCGCAGCGTGAATTCGCGCTCGAGCCAGGGGAGCAGGGCGAGGTTGGAATCGGCCGCGGCGGCGTCGAAAAGGATTTCGATCGCGCGGTCCTTCGGCATGGCCGGTGCCGAGCCGGGTGCGGAATCGCGGGTTTGCTCGGGTTCGAGCGAACCGAGCGGAATGTCCTTCGGGAGGAGAATGTCGGCAGTGGAGAGCACGGCAGCACGCTGCAGGGTGTTCTCGAGTTCGCGCACATTGCCGGGCCACGGGTAGGACTCGAGAACGCGGATGGCCTCCTCGGAGAGTTTCAGCGGCGGAGTGTGCTTCTGGTTCGCGATGCGCTGCAGAAAATATTCGGCGAGGAGACGGATGTCCTCCACGCGCTGGCGGAGCGGCGGGATGTGGATGCGAACGACATTGAGGCGGTAGAACAAGTCCTCGCGGAATGTTTTTTTGGCGACCTCCTCCTCGAGGTTTTTGTTGGTCGCGCAGACGATGCGGACATTGGTGCGGAGGGTTTCGTTGCCGCCGACGCGCGAGAACTCGCCCTCCTGGAGGACGCGCAGGATTTTGCTTTGGACCTGCAGGGGCATTTCGCCGATCTCGTCGAGGAAGAGCGTGCCCTTGTCGCATTGCTCGAAGCGGCCGATGCGCTGCGTGGCGGCGCCGGTGAACGCGCCCTTCTCGTGGCCGAAGAGTTCGCTCTCGAGAAGGTTGTCCGGGATGGCGGCACAGTTGATCGCGAGGAAGCTGTGGTGGCTGCGGGCGCTGTAGTTGTGGATCGCGCAGGCGACGAGTTCCTTCCCGGAGCCGCTCTCGCCGGTGACCATGACGGCGGCATCGCTGCCCGCGACGCGGCCGACCATTTTGAAAACCTGCTGCATCGCCTCCGAGCGGCCGACGATTTCGTCACGGTGCTGTTCGACGGTGAGCTGGGGCTGGAAGGCGTTGGCGGCGCGGAGTTCGGCGGCGGCCTGGAGGGCGGCGTCGGCCACGACCTTGAGGTTGAAAGTGAGCTGTTCCTTCCGGACGAAATCGAAGGCGCCCATCTTCATCGCCTCGATGACCGACTGCGTGGTGCCGAACGCGCTCATGAGGACGACCATCGCGTTTGGCGAGCGTTTGCGGATGCGCGTGAGGAGCTCCGTGCCGGTGAAGGGATGGAGGTTTGTCTCGGCGATGACGACCTCGGGTTCCTCGAGACAGAAGGTCTTGTAGGCGGAGTCGGCGGACTCCTCGGTCAGCACGCGACATTTTTTTTCGCGGAGTTGGTTTTTCGCCCACTCGAGGAAGTCGGAGTCCCTGTCGACCACCAAAATTGTTTGCTGCCTTGCCATTGCCCTTGGTTGTCGGCGGATTGAACATGAGGCGCCGCGGGCGCGGAAGATGTTTTTTCCACGGCGGGCTTTGCGTGTGGCGCGGCGGGTGCTTTGCTTGGGATGAAGATGATCCTCCGAGTGACTGCCTTTTTTGCCGCGATGGCGGCGGTGTTTTTGTCCGGGACGGTGCGCGGCGGCGAGATTCTCAACACGCTCGATTCCGAACAACGGGCGCAACTGCTCGAGGGGCGGCAGGTGTTTGTCGAACGCGAGGTCGAGGGCAAGCCGTGGCCGCGCGTGAAGGTTTACGAACTTGTGGATGCGACGCCCGAGGAGGTGCTGGCTGTGTTTTCCGATTACGAAAAGGCGAACACCTATGTGCCGGATGTGCTCTCCTCGCGCATCGTGAAGCGCCACTCGCCGCAGGTGAAAGATGTGGAATACGAGGTCGAGGTGCCGTTCCTCCGCGATGAGCGCTACACGGCGCGCAACTCGCTCGAGCGCTCGTCCGACGGGGCGCTGCGCGTCTCGTGGAAACTCCTCGAGGCGCTGCAGACGAAGGATGCCGAGGGGCATTTGGTCGTGGAGAATTTCGAGGGCGGACGGGCGGTCCTGTGCTACACGAACCTCGTCACGCCGGGTTCTGCGATGGCGGGGCTGCTGCGCGGACCGGCACTCGAGCGCATGCGCAAAACGGTCGCGGCGATCGTGGCAAAAGTGGAACTCGAAAAACGGGAACGGCCGGCGGAATTGGCGGCACAGGCGGAGAAACTGCGCGAAATACTCGATGACGACGAGGATGAGGATGAGGACGAATCATGAGGAGCAACGGTCGCGCGCGGCTCGGTATCATTTTTTTCACGATCCTCATCAACATGGTGGGGTTCGGCGTGGTGATCCCGGTGCTGCCCTTCTACGCCGAGAGGTTCGGGGCCACGCCCGCGCAGATTGGATGGCTTTTCGGAATTTTTTCACTGGCACAATTCCTCTTCGCGCCGCTTTTCGGATCGTTGTCCGACCGGTTCGGGCGTCGGCCGGTGCTGCTCGTCAGCACGCTGGGGACGGCGGCCGGGTTTGTGATCATGGGGGCGGGGCAAACGCTCACCATGCTGTTCATCGGCCGGTTGGTGGATGGAATTTCGGGCGGCAGCATCGGCACGGCGCAAGCGTATGTCGCCGACATCACAACGCCGGAGGACCGCCCGAAAGCGATGGGATTGCTCGGTGCGGCGTTCGGACTCGGGTTCATCCTCGGACCCGCGCTCGGCGGTTGGGCGGCTGCTTCATTCGGGCACTCGGCGCCGCTTTTTGTCGCTGGCGGCATGGCTTTGGCCAATGCGGTGCTCATCGCCTTCCTGCTGCCGGAGTCGTTACCACCGGAGCATCGCGGCAAGCGGGACCGGGAACCGCTTTTCCCCGGCCTGCTGCGGCATGTGCGGCGGGGCCCCTACCTCACCTCGGTCGCGACCTATTTTATTTTGATCACAGGTTTTTCCGTGATGACGGCGGTCTTCGCGCTCTTCGTGGCGAACCGGCACCAATTCGATGAAAAGCAAACCGGCTACCTCTTCGCGTATCTCGGAGTGATCGCGGTGTTCATCCAGGGCGGCTTGATCGGAAAAACCGTGAAGGTCTTCGGTGAAGGGCGTGTGGCGGCGGCGGGCGCGGGGCTTTTGGCGGCTGGGCTGTTCCTGGCGCCGCTGGCGTCGGGCTTGGCGGCACTGCTTTTCTACTGCGCGTTGATTGCAGCCGGCAACAGCCTGCTCACGCCCACTCTTCAGGGGATCGCCTCGCAATGCGTGGATGCCGAGTGGCAGGGGCGGGCGCTGGGGGTTTTGCAATCGGCGGGCAGCCTCGCGCGATGGATCGGACCGGTGCTCGGCGGTGTGCTGCTGCAGATGGACCTCGCGCGGCCGGCCATCGACTATGCGCGCACGCCGTTCTGGGTGGCGGCGGGATTGTTGGTTGTGACATTCGCCTTGTGCCTGCGCCTGCCCGCACGGGCAGCCGCGCTTCAGGCGAGGGGCGAGGGGTAGGCGCCGGAGGCCACAAGCGCGCGAAGCGCTTCCACAACAGCGGGGCGGTCCTCGCGATAGGTCATGCCGAACCAGCGGCTCTCCACGGGCAGGACTGAAACTTCGGCTTCTTCCCGTTCCACCATCTCCGCAACGGCGCTCGGGATGTAGAATTCTGATTTGGGATCGCCCGCATGGATTTCAAGGAAGCGGCGCAACCCTTCGCCGAGGAAAGTGAACACTTCAGGCGTAAATCCCCAGCAGTTCATCGAAACGCGTTCGGCCCCGGTAAAAACGGTTCCATCGGCTTCATCAGCGATGCCGGACGGTCCCCGGGCGATGCGCGCGTGTTCGCGCACAGCACGGAGAAGGCCGGCAGGGGTGGTCTCGCAAACTCCGCGCGACACAGTGCCGTTTTCCGAAAGCGTGGTGTCGAGTCGATAGCCCGCCATGCAGAAGCGGGCGGGGTTTTTTTTCGAACACAGGAAATCCGCAACCGCCGGGAAGGCACCGCTGCCGTAAAAGTCGTCGGCATTGATCGCAAGGAACGGGGAATCCACCGCCGACCGCGCACACCATATGGCGTGGCCGGTGCCCCAAGGTTTTTCACGGTCCGCCGGCGCGACGAAGCCTTCCGGGAGGTCGTTGGCTTGCTGGAAAACATAATCCACATCCACACGCCCCTCGAAGCGGCGTCCGACGCTTTCGCGGAAATCGGCTTCGAAATCGCGGCGGATCACAAAGACCACGCGGCCGAACCCGGCACGCATGGCGTCGAAGACCGAGTAGTCGAGAATGGTTTCGCCGGCGGGGCCGAGAGGGTCGATTTGCTTGAGGCCGCCGTATCGGCTGCCCATGCCGGCGGCGAGGACAAGAAGTGTCAGATTCATGCGGGAATCTCGGGCCGGCGAGATTCGAACTCGCGACCTCCTCGTCCCGAACGAGGCGCTCTACCAAGCTGAGCCACGGCCCGATGTGTGCATCCGCCCGGTTGGAGGCGGATTGGGATTGATCGCACCACGCCGCCCACGCCGCAAGGAAATAAGCCGGACGGATGCA
>JBMOIA010000006.1:0-19211 GCA_049317565.1 Terrimicrobiaceae bacterium
TCGCGCTCGGCAATGCGCAGATCGCCACCGGCAAAAAAGACGAAGGCCTCGCCACACTGGCCAAGGTCGCCGAGGAATTCCCGGATTCCCAGCCGGCGCCGTTCTCGTTCTTTGCCCGCGCGCAGGTTTACGGCGCCGAGTCGAACGGCCCGAAGGTCGTCGAACTCATGCGTGCGTTCATCGAAAAATACCCTCAGGACGACAAGGTCTTCTTCGCCTACAGCAGCATCGCTCAGAACACGGCCGCCGCGGGCAACTCCGCCGAAGCCGCCGCGGCCTGGATGGAATTCGCCGAAAAATATCCAGAGTCGCCGAACGCTCCCGGCAGCCTCGTGAAAGCCGCCGACCTGCAGCGCGGCCAGGCGGAACTTCTCGCCACGAATCCCACCTCTCTCCCCCCCGAACAGCGCGCCCAATGGGACGCCGCCATCGCCGCCTCCGATTCGACGGTTAAAACCCTCATTCAAAAATACCCGCAAAGCGCGGATGTCGCCGCCGGCCTCCAATCTTTCCTCGCCGCCCGCCGCATGCTTCTCGGCGCCGGTCTCAAGCAGCCCTCTGATGTCGAAGCCGAATTCACCGCCCTCGCGGAGGAAACGCCCGACGCGGCAGCCCGCAGCAAAATCCTCTTCACTCTCGCCGCCTACATCTCGGAGACCGACAAGCCCCGCGCCCTCGCGAAAATGGGCGAAGCCTACAATCCCCAGGTCGTTTACTCGCCGAAGGACATCGATATCTACGGACTCGCCCTGATCGATTCCGGCAAAGATGCCGAGGCGCTCGTGGTCTTCGAAAAACTTGCTGCCGACTATCCGGTTCCCGACGGCGTTGCCGCCAATGCCGCCCCGCCTGCCATCCAGGAGGCGCAAGCCGTGGCGCTTTTCGGAAAAGCCCGCGCCGCCCAAGCCCGCGGCGAAACCGCGGCCGCCGGTCAGTTGTTCCAGGAACTCAAAGCCACCTACCCGTGGTCGCCGAAGGTCCTCGAGGCCGATTACGGCATCGCCCAAGCTCTCAAATCTGAAGGCAAGGGCGACGAAGCCATGCCGATGCTCGGCGCGATCATCCGTGCGCCGAATGCCACCGCCGAACTTCGCGCGAATTCGTTTCTACTCTACGGCGAAATCATGAAGGACAAATGGCAGGCGGAAACCGACCCCGCCAAGAAAGCCGAGAACCTCGGCTCGGCGATCGATTACTTCCTGAAGATCCCGCAATTCTATTCCGGTGTCCCCGCAGCAGCCGCAAAGGGTCTCTGGGAAGGCGGCCAACTCCTCGAAACCCAAGCCACCACGCTCACCGAGGAATCGACGCCGAAAAAATCCGAGCAGATCACCAAAGCCCGACTCGCCTACGAGCAGCTCGTGAAGGACTATCCCAACGATCCGCTCGCCGCGCAGGCCACCGCCCGCCTGCAGGCGCTCCCCGCGCAGTGACCCGCGCCGACCGCGCCCGAGAGCTCCTCGCGAGGCTCCCGAAAATCTATCCGGACGCCCACTGCGAGCTGCTCCATGCGAACCCGCTCGAACTCCTCGTCGCCACGATTCTCTCCGCGCAATGCACCGACAAGCGCGTGAACCTCACCACCCCCGCTCTCTTCCAGCGCTGCCGCACCGCCGCCGACTACGCCGCCATCCCGCAGGAGGAACTCGAGGCGCTCATCCGCCCGACCGGCTTCTACCGGAACAAGGCGAAAAACCTCCGCGCCATGGGCCAGGCGCTGGTCGAACGCCACGGCGGAAAAGTCCCATCCACCCTCGAGGAACTCGCCGCACTCCCCGGCGCCGGGCGCAAAACCGCCAATGTCGTTCTCGGAAATGCCTTCTCAAAAAACGAAGGCGTCGTCGTGGACACCCATGTCGGCCGCCTTTCCCAGCGCCTGGGGCTCACGAAATTTTCCGACCCCGTCCGCATCGAGCGCGACCTGATGAAACTTTTTCCCCGCGAGTCGTGGACCGACTTCAGCCACTGGCTGATTTTCCACGGCCGCCGCCGCTGCGCCGCGCGCAAACCCGATTGCCCGAACTGCGAACTCCGGGACATTTGCCCCTCCGCCACAGCGTAGTGGTTGGTTTTGGCAACAGGCCGGTCCGTGCTAACATTCCAGGCATGCCGCGTGTGATTTTCCTTCTGTTGCTCCTCTGCAGCGCTGGCGCGGCTTTTTCCCAGAACCAGACCTCGAACGCCACGAGCGACCCGGAATCGCCCTACGAGCAGCTCCAACTCATCGCCCGCACGATGCAGCTCATCAGGCAGGATTATGTGGATGAGTCGAAGACCGGCTACAAGGACCTCGTTTACAGCGCGCTCAAGGGCATGCTCGACGAGCTCGATCCGCACAGCCAGTTCATGGAACCGAAAAGTTTCAAGAACATGCAGGAGGACACGAAGAGCGAGTTCGGCGGGCTCGGCGTCGTGGTCACCCAGCGGCGCGGTGTGCTCACCGTCCTTCATCCGATGGAGGACACGCCGGGATTCCGCGCGGGCATCCTCCCCGGCGACCAGATTTTGAAAATCAACGGCGAGGCGACCGAGAAGCTCGGCCTCAACGAAGCGGTGGACAAACTCCGCGGCCCGATCGGAGAAAAAGTCACGCTCACGATTTACCGTCCCTCCGACCGCACCACCAAGGACCATGAGCTCGAGCGCGAGGTCATCAAAGTTCCCAGCGTGAAGGATGCCCGCATCCTGCCGAACCGCCATGGCGCGGGTCCGCGCATCGGGTATGTGCGGATCACCCAATTCAACGAACCCACGGCGGGTGAGTTGTCCGCCGCGCTCGACAAGCTCGAGAAGAAAGGCATGGACGGGTTGGTGCTCGATCTGCGCCACAATCCGGGCGGACTCATCGGCAGCGCAGTGGATGTTTGCGGGCAATTCCTGCCTCCGAACACGCTGGTGGTTTACACCGAGGGGCGCACGCCCTCCCGCGAATACCGCACCGCCCCGCGGGGGACGCCGCCGAGGAAAGTGCCGATGGTGGTTTTGACGAATTATGCCAGCGCGAGCGGTTCGGAAATCGTCGCCGGCGCGCTCAAGGACCTCGACCGGGCACTCGTGGTCGGAGAGACCACTTTTGGCAAAGGCTCGGTTCAAAGTGTCGTTTCCCTGCCGGACGGATCGGCCGCACGCCTGACCACGGCGAAATATTTCACTCCCGGGCGCAAGCCGATCCACGGTCATGGTGTCGAGCCGCACATCCGCGCCACGCTCACTTACGACGAGGAGGTGGACCTGCTCGGGGCACGGCGCCAGCGCGAGGATCCGACCAAGACTGCCAACTCCATCTGGGACCCGCAACTCGAGCGCGCGGTGGATGCCCTCGAGGGGTCGCTTCTCCACGCAAAAAAGTGACGGATCCCGAATCGAAGCCCGCGATTCTGGCGATTGAAACCTCCTGCGACGAAACAGCCGTCGCTGTGCTCCGCGGATTCGGCGAGGTTCTTGCGCACGAGATTTTCAGCCAGGCCGACATCCATTCGGAATTCGGCGGCGTTGTCCCCGAAGTGGCCTCGCGCAACCATCTCGCAAGCGTCCCGCTGATGCTCGACCGCGCGCTGGAAAAATCGGGATTGCGCGTTGGGGACCTTGCCGCCATCGCCGCCACGACCGGCCCCGGTCTGGCGCCTGCGCTGCTTGTCGGGGCCTCGGTTGCCAAGGGGCTTGCGATCGGCGCGTCGAAGCCGTTCATCGCCGCCAATCATATCGAAGGCCATTTGCTCTCGCCGTTTTTCGGTATGGATAAAATCCCGCCGCACACCGCGATGGTGGTCAGTGGCGGGCACACGCTGCTTTTGGATATCGAGGGCTTCGGCCGCGGGAGGCTGCTCGGCCGGACGCTCGACGACGCCGCCGGGGAGGCGTTCGACAAGGGGGCGAAACTTTTGGGCCTCGGCTATCCCGGCGGCGTCCGCATTGACGAGCTTGCGAGGTCCGGCAACCCCGCGCGTTATGATTTCCCGCGTGGCATGGCGCATTCCGGCGACTTCGACTTCAGTTTCAGCGGCCTCAAAACCGCGCTGCGCATCTTCATTGAAAAACACCACCCCAATGAATGCGACCTGCCCGATGTCTGCGCATCCTTTCAAGCCGCCATCGTGGATGTGCTTCTCGAAAAACTCCTCCGCGCCGCCCGTGAAAACGGACGCCAGCTCGTCGCACTGAGTGGCGGAGTCAGCGCGAACACTGCGCTGCGCTCCCAGGCTGCCGGGCGTTGCAAGCAGCTCGGAATCGAACTCCGCCTGCCCCCGTCCGGCCTACTGACCGACAACGCGCTCATGATCGGCTTCGCCGCCGCGCACCGCTTTGCAGCCGGCTGGACGAGTTCCGTCACTGCTGAAATCTCGCCGGCATTCGATCTGGACGGTATTTTTCACTAATCCGAGGCAAAAGCCCGGGGTGGATTTGAAAAATCACCTCGCTTTCAGTCTCCCAAAATTGTTACCTATTTCGCTTCTCAATTTAGTGGTTATGAAAACGAAAAAATCCTTATCTCCGAAAGCGGCTGCACTTCCCGAGCGTGGGAAGGTGATGAACGGCGCTGAAATCCTGGTTGCGTGCCTCGAGCGTGAAGGAGTGGATGTCATTTTTGCGTATCCGGGCGGGGCGTCGATGCCGATCCACCAGGCGCTCACGAAGACGAAAAAAATCCGCACGGTTTTGCCGCGCCACGAGCAGGGTGGGGTGTTCGCCGCCGAGGGCTATGCGCGGGCTACCGGCAAAGCAGGCGTTTGCATGGCAACTTCGGGTCCGGGGGCGACGAATCTCGTCACGGGCATCGCGGATGCGTTCATGGATTCGATTCCGATGGTGGCGATCACCGGTCAGGTGCCGCAGGAAATGATCGGGCGCGGTGCGTTCCAGGAAACCGATTTCTTTGGCATGACGCTGCCGGTCGTGAAGCACAGTTACCTCGTTTGGGACATCAACGAGATTCCGCGCATCGTGAAGGAAGCTTTCCACATCGCGCAGTCGGGGCGCCCGGGGCCGGTGCTCATCGACATCCCGAAAAACATCCAGAACCAGAGCGCGCAGCCGATCTTTCCGAAGACCGTGAACCTGCGCGGCTACAGCACCGACCGCAAGGCGGACGATGTGGCGCTGCATGAATTGCTCGGGCTGATCAAGCAATCCAAGGCGCCGATGATTTATTGCGGCGGCGGCGTGATCACGGGCGATGCCTCGGCGGAGATGCTCGAATTCGCCGAACGCACGCAGATTCCGGTGGCGACGACGCTCATGGGCATCGGGTGTTTCCCGGAATCGCATCCGCTCTCCCTGAAGTGGCTCGGCATGCACGGCACGGTTTACGCGAATAACGCGGTGAACGAAGCCGACCTGTTGCTGGCAATCGGTGTTCGGTTCGACGACCGCGTGACCGGCAAGGTCGAAAAATTCTGCGAGCACGGCACGATCGTCCACATCGACATCGACAATTCGGAAATCAACAAGAACAAGTCGGTGCGGTTGCCGATCCTGAGCGACCTGAAATACGCGCTCGGGCGGCTCAACAAAATGCTCGACCGCGCGGGCGCGAAGCGCACCTCGAAGAATTTCACGAAGTTCCCGGCGTGGTATCGCCAGATCGCCAAGTGGAAGGCCGAGCATCCGCTCTCGTTCAAGGACACCGAGGATGTGATCCAGCCGCAGCATGTGATCCAACTGCTGCACAAGATGACGAAGGGCGAGGCGATCATCACCACGGGCGTGGGGCAGCACCAGATGTGGGCGGGGCAGTTTTACGATTTTGAAAAACCGCGCACCTTCATCACTTCCGCCGGTCTCGGCGCGATGGGCTTCGGCTATCCGGCCGCCATGGGCGTGAAAGTGGCCTTCCCGGACAAACAGGTGGTGGACATCGACGGCGACGGGTCGTTTTTGATGAATGTCCAGGAGTTGGCGACGGCCCACATCGAGGGCATCGCGGCGAAAGCGATTATTTTGAACAACCAGCATCTCGGCATGGTGGTGCAGTGGGAGGACCGCTTCCACGGCGGCAACCGCGGACACACCTTCCTCGGCGACCCGAAGGACCTCGAGCGCGTGTATCCGGACTATGTGGATATTTGCAAGGGCTTCGGCGTCACCTGCGAGCGGGTCGTGCACAAGAAAGACCTGCCCGCGGCGATGAAGCGCATGCTCGATTCCAAGGAGGTTTATTTGCTCGATGTGATGGTGCCCTATACCGAGCATGTGTTGCCAATGATTCCGTCCGGCAAGACCTACAAGGACATCATCACGGAGTAGGGGGAGACCTGTAGCGGCGCTCTGCGAGCGCCGGTGGAGCGCGGATACCATCGATCACGGACCGACGCTACACGAACCGGGCTGATGAGGGCGGAGTTCGCCCGCGAAAGTGGGATGCCACGGAGGGCATCCCTCCAAGTTTTTTCGCGTAAACGAAAAACCCGGGGCGGATTTGCACCGCCACCGGGCTTTCGAGGGATTATATGGAAATTTATTTCGAGGCCACCGCGGGGATGGGATCCTGCGCGAGAGCCTTCGCCAGCGAGGCGAGACCTTTGTATTTCTTGCCGGTTTTCTTGACCATGCCGCGCGAGACGAGGTTTTGAAGTTTCTCGTAGGCGCGGAGACGGAGCATTTCCTCGCCGCCGCTTGCGGCGTTGCGCGCGCGGAGGCGCTCGTGCACCACATCAAACAACTGTTTGAATTCGAGTGATGTCTTCTTTTTCAGAGCGGCTACCAACTCCTCAGTGACGAGATCGGGTCCCCGGCGCGAAAAAGCGCTTTTTCGTTGCATAAGCATTGGAAGGGGAAAATGCCACGAAAGTGCTGACTTGTCGAGGCAATCTTTTCAGAAATCTTTCGTTCAGGGTTTTGCGGGCTGCCCCGGGCGGATGTGCGAGAGGCATTCGCGGATGGCGGGGAGGAGCATGGGGAGGCACTCGCCGATGGCGCGGGGATTGCCCGGGAGATTGATAATGAGGCTCTTGCCGCGGACGCCCGCCGTGGCGCGGGAGAGGATCGCCGTGGGGACTTTTTCGAAGCTGCGCAGGCGCATGGCCTCGCCGAAACCGGGGAGTTCTTTTTCCAGGACGGCGCGCGTGGCTTCGGGGGTGTGGTCGCGTGTGGAGGGGCCAGTGCCGCCGGTGGTGATAACGAGAGGGCAATCCTCGGAATCGCAAAGTTCGACGAGCGCGGCGGAAATTTTATCGGGATCGTCGGGCAGGATGCGTGACGAAAAGGCGCATGGTTCGTGCCAGAGTTCGCGGATGACGCGTTCGATTTCGGGTCCGCTTTTGTCGGCATAGGTTCCGGCGCTGGCGCGGTCGCTGAGGGTGAGGCGTCCGATGCGGAGCATGGTCAGGGTTGCGAGAAAAACGGTGCTTCGCGCGCGGTGCAAGGGAGAACTTCGACGCGCGAACCGGGCTGGGGCGGCGGGGAATTTGCGGGAATGCGCAGAAGGGCATTGGCGCCGCGGAGGCAGGCGATGTCGCCGGAGTCCACCCACGGGAGGACAGCAGCGAGGAGCGAGCCGTTCGCATTGCGGCAGCGGGCGGGGAGGAATGTTTCGCGGCGTTCGGCGGCGATGTCGGTGCCGGGTTCGAGTGTGGATGGGACCAGCTGCGTGGGATTTTTCCCCATGAGGAGGTCAATGGCGCGGCGGATGAAGAGGTGGAAGACCGCGAAGTGCGAGGCGGGGTTGCCGGGGATGCCGAAGGCGAGGGTGGCGCCGCGGCGGGCGAGGATGAGCGGCTTGCCCGGCTTGAGGTTCACGCCGTGGGCGAGGATTTCGAAGCCGAGGGATTCGAGTGTGGCGCGGGTGTTGTCGTGGCGGCCGACGCTGGCGCCGCCGGAGACGAGGAGGATGTCGAAGGGGGCCGAAGCTCCAATCGCGGCGGCGAGGGACGCGAGCGATTCGTCCACATGGGTGCCGGGGAGGGGAATGGCGCCGGAGGAGGCGATGAGCGCGCGGAGCATCGGGGCGTTGGTGTTGCGGATCTCGCCGGGGCAGGGTGTTTGCGCGAAGGGGATGATTTCGGAACCGGTCGTGATGTGCAGGATTCGCGGGCGCGGATGAACCGGTGCGGTGGCGCAGCCTTCGGAGGCGAGGAGGGCGATTTCGCCGGCATGGATTTCTGTTCCAGCAGGAACAAGGATGTCCCCGGCGCGGATGGAACTGCCTTTTTTTCGGATGAGCGTGGGCGAGGGGGTCGAGAGGATTTCGAGGAGGCCGTTTTCTTCGCGCGTGTCCTCCACCATGGCGAGGGCACAGCCTTCCGGCACGGCTGCGCCGGTCGCGATGCGCAGGGCGCAGCCTTGCTGCGGGGCGGATGGGGCGGGTTCGCCCGGGGCGATGGAACCGGTGATGTGGAATTTTCCGGGCGTTGAGCCGGCGAGGACCGCGAAGCCGTCGATGGACGAGCGGTCGAACGGAGGCTGGTCCGCCGAGGCGCGGAGTTCCTTCGCAAGGATAAGACCCTGGCAGTCGGCAAGGGGTAGGGGAGACGGGGGGAGTGGTTGCGCGGCGGCGTCGAGGAGCGCTCGGACTTCTTCCACGCTTTTCATGGGAGGGCTGCCTCCTTCCAAATCGGGACATCGCGTTTCAGCGCGTCCATGAATTCCGCGAGGAATGCAAAGGCAGCGGCGCGGTGCGACGAGGCGGCTCCGACATAAATCGCGGTTTCCCCCACAGGGATTTCGCCCAGGCGGTGGATGATGCGTGCGGCGCGGACCGGGTGGGTTTTTGAAATTTCCGAAGCGATGCGGTGGATCTCGGCGAGCGCCATTTTTTCGTAGGCGGTGTAGCGCAGGGCGCGGATGGGCGAGTGGTTCTCGGTTTTACGCACGATGCCCTGGAATTCGGCGAGCGCGCCGGTCTCGGGATCCGGCGGAGCGGACCACGGGCTGGGCGGGATCGGCGAGCGGACGAGGTCGGCTGTGATCATCCGCCGCTCACCGGCGGCAGGACCGCCACTTCATCGCCGGGCTGGAAGATTTCATTTTCCGCGGCGTGGGATGAATTGCGCGCGAGGCGGCAGGAATTTTTCAACGGCTCCAATGCCGGGTGGCGCGAGAGGATTACCCGCCAGACATCGGCTGAGGTGCCGCCCGCGAATTCCGGGAAATCGTGTGCAGGAGTTCCCGCGGCGTCGGCGGCGCCGGCGAAGTAGAGAACCCTCATGCCGCCTCGCCCTCGGGGACTTGCCCGCGGTATTCGGCGAGTTTGTTGCGGAGCGTGCGGATGCTGATCTGGAGCATCTCGGCGGCTTGGGTGCGGTTGCCGTTGGTTTTTTCGAGGGCCTCGAAGATGGCGCGTTTTTCGAGTTCGTGGAGCGGGACAATGTCGCCGTTGGATGCCGGGGCGGGCATTTCCACGATGGGTTCGGGGACCGGTTCGGGTGGTGCTTTGTGGACCTGTGCCGGTGTGGACCCTGCGGGGGCGGCGAGGCCCATGAGTTCGGCGCTGATCGGGACGCCGGGCTCGGCGAGGATGGCGGCGCGTTCGACGACGTTCTGGAGTTCGCGCACATTTCCCGGCCAGCTGTGGGCGACCAGACCCGCTATGCCGCTTTCGGAGAAGCCCGCGCTCTTGATGACGTGTTCCTTCGAGAAGCGTTCGAGAAAGTGTGTGGCGAGGAGTTCGACATCGCCGGTGCGCTCGCGGAGGGGCGGGACGCGGATGGGGAACACATTCAGGCGGTAGTAGAGGTCCTCGCGGAATTCGCCTTTTTCGACGGACTTGAGGAGGTCGCGGTTGGTGGTGGCAATGACGCGGACATCAACCTTGATGGTTTTGTTGCCGCCGACGCGCTCGAATTCCCGCTCCTGGAGGACGCGGAGGAGTTTCGCCTGAAGGGCGAGGGAGATTTCGCTGATTTCGTCGAGGAGGATGGTGCCGCCATCGGCCAGTTCGAAGCGGCCGTCGCGCTGTTCGGTCGCGCCGGTGAACGAGCCCTTCTCGTGTCCGAAAAACTCGCTTTCGATGAGGGTTTCGGAAATGGCGGCGCAGTTGACTTTGATGAAGGGTTTGTTGGCGCGGTAGCTGTTGAGGAAAATTTCGTTGGCGACGAGTTCCTTGCCGGTGCCGTTTTCGCCCGAGATCATGACGGTGGCGTTGACGCGGGCGACGCGCTGGATGAGGTCGCGGAGTTTCACGATCGGCGTGCTTTGGCCGATGATTTCGCGGCGGGAAATGCTGTCGCGGTTGAGGAAATCGGTGACCTTGACCGCGCGCTGGAACTCCGAGGCTTTTTTCAAAACCATGTCGATCTGGGACATCGAAAATGGTTTTTGGACATAATCAAACGCGCCCGACCGCATGCACTCCACGACGGTTTCCACGCTGCCGTTGGCGGTGATCATCACGACGAGGGGCTTGTGCTCCGCGTGGGAGACTCGGTCGATGAACACGCGGCCGTCGCCATCGGGGAGTTCCATGTCCAGGAAGATGAGGTCGAACTCGCTCGTGGTGAGGCGTTTTTCCGCCTCTGCGATGGAGGCTGCCGTGGAAACGGCGAACCGCTTTCCGCGGAGCCGCTCCTCGAGGGATTTGCGGATGATCGCGGTGTCGTCGATTACCAGTATGCGGTCGAGCGCCATGGGTGGTGCGGCGGGGGGTGACCGCGCCAGCGGGTGAAAATTTAGCAGGAGGTCCGCCTTGTTCAAGAACGGGTTCGAAAAAGGCGGCAAAATCTGCCGAGCGATTTTATGGGGATTGGGCGCTTGACACTGCGAGGAGGGCGGCGCTTTGATGATTCCAGATTTATGCAACTGACCCCTCTAGGATTCGTCTCGCAAGCCGAGGATTTTTTGAAGGAAGCCCTGTCGCTGCCTCCGCTGGGCGGCGGGAATTGGGCCTTCCAGCGCACGGTCAACCTCCACGAGCACAGCGGCTCGCTTCAGGTGATTCTGCACCAGCCGAGCGGTAGTCGGAAAACCCGGGCGGTCCTCCAGGCGCGGCTCACCGGCGGTCCGCGCGATGCGGGAATCCAGGGCTGGGCGGAATTCGAGCCTAACGAGGAGCGCGACACTTTTGTGCTGAAGCAAAACGATTCCGTCTACGCCTGCGAGGAGGTTTTCGACATCGTCGAGCGGATACTTGCGCGGCTCCCCGAGTGGGACAAAGGCGCAACGATCGAGCGGCCCGCGGCCCCACCGCCGCGCCCGAGGGTTTCCTTCGAGCCCTTGATTCCACAAATCCAGAAAATCGAACCCGTGGCACCCGCCGCACCGGAACCCGCCGCGGCCGAAGCGGAAGGTGAGGGGGTCTCTTCGACACAGGCATTTGTGGATTCCTTGTTGTCGCCCGATGCGTTTGAGGAACCGCCCGCCGCTGCGGCGGAGCAGGAGCCGCCTGCGCCGCAGGCCGGTCCGCTTTCCTCGAAGGTGCGTCTCCCGCGCCACGCGGATGCTGCCAAGGAAACACTCGAAGCACCCGCTGCGGAAAAGTCGACCGAGAAAAAGGGAGCGAAGCCTGCCGCCAAGGGCAAGCCAGGGCGCAAGCCCTCGAAGTGAACTTTTGGCGGGAAATTCCCGCCGGTTCGTGTTGAATCCAGGGATGGACGAAGTTTTGGGGTTGTTCCGGAAGACGGGTGCATTGTTGCACGGGCATTTTGTTTTGCGTAGCGGGCTACACAGCCGCGAATTTTTCCAATGTGCGCTTTTGTTGCAGGACGCCGCTGTGGCTGCGCGGGTCTGCGGGATGCTGGCGGACCAACTCCGGGGCTTCGAGGCGGAGACCGTGGTTTCGCCGGCGGTCGGTGGGATCATCGTCGGGCAGGAGGTCGCGCGGCACCTGGGCAAAAGGCACATTTTTGTAGAGAAGGACGGAACCGGGGGGCTCGTGCTACGGCGGGGGTTCACGGTGCGCGCGGGCGAAAAGTTCCTTGTCGCCGAGGATGTGGTGACGCGCGGTGGGCGGGTCCAGGAAACGATCGATATCATCCGGTCGCTCGGCGGCGTGGTCGCTGCCGCGGGCTCGATTGTGGATCGCAGCGGCGGTCAGCTGCCCGATTTCGGCTGTCCGTTTGTTTCGCTGGTCCGGATGAATGTGGAAACTTTCGAACCCGATAAACTTCCCGCCGACTTGCAGGGCATCCCGGCGGTGAAGCCCGGCAGCAAATAGAAGGTTTGTTTGCGGTTCAGCCGAGGAGTTCGGCAACCATCGCGCGTTCCTCCACGAGTTCCTTGTTCGTGGCGGCTATTTTGGATTTGGCGAATTCATCGAGCTCGATGCCGAGGACGACTTCGTAGGAACCCGGCGCGGTTGTTTTGACCGGCATGCCCGCCCAGACATCGGGCGAGAATCCGTATTGCCCGGAGGATTTCACGGCGACCGAGTGGATTTTTCCCGGTGTGTTGAGGTCGCGGACATGGTCCACAAGGGCGTTGGCGGCCGAGGCGGCCGAGGAGGAACCGCGGGCGGCAATGATGGCGGCGCCGCGCTTGCCGACCTTTTCGCAGAAATCGAATTCCAGCCACGCGCGGTCCTTGATGGCATCCAGCGCGGGAACGCCCTTGATTTTGGCATGCCCGAAGGCGGGGAACATGGTCGGGCTGTGGTTGCCGAAAATGAAAATGTCCGAGACATCCGTTGAGTGCGCCCCGGCGCGGTGGGCGAGCATGGTGCGGGCGCGGTTCTCGTCGAGGCGCACCATAGCCGTGAAGCGTTCGGCGGGGAGTCGGCGCGCCTTGCTCGCTGCGATCATGGCGTTTGTGTTGGCGGGATTCCCCACGACGGCGATGCGGGCGTCCTCTGCGGCGACTTCGTCAATCACGGTGCCCTGGGCGGTGAAGATTTTCCCGTTGTCCTTGAGTAGGTCGGCGCGCTCCATTCCGGGGCCGCGCGGCTTGGCGCCGACGAGGAGGCACCAGTTCGCGTCCTTGAAACCTTGGCGCGGGTCGTCGGTGAGGACGAGGTCACGCAGGAGCGGGAAGGCGCAGTCGTGGAGTTCCATCGCCACGCCTTCGAGGGCTTTCATGGCTTTTTCGACGGGGACTTCGAGGAGTTGGAGGATGACCGGCTGTTGCGGGCCAAACATCGAGCCGTCAGCGATGCGCGGGAGGAGCGAGTAGGAAATCTGGCCGGCGGCGCCGGTGACTGCAACGCGGATGGGAGTTTTCATCGGCGCAGGATAAATCGGGGTCGGTAGTGTTCAAACAAAAGCGACATGCATTTCAGATCTCCCGGTGAAAAAATTTCAGAACTGGCCACCAGGCTTCTCGTCGAACTCGCCGCGTTCGAGATAAAGCCGGTATCTTCGCATGATCGAGGCGATGTATTCTTTCGTTGAGGGAAAATCCATTGCGGCCTCCAGTTCCTTGGCTGAGTTGGCTCCTGCATCGACCCAACGCCGGACGCGGCTCCTTCCGGCATTGTATTCCGCCAGCGCGAACGGAACCGGGTCGTCCATGTGTGCCCAATGCCGCAGCGCCCGCGCAAGATACCATGTGCCCGCATCGAGGTTGACCTTCGGGTCGAACAAATCCTCCGGCGAAAATGTTTCAATCCCCTCCGCGGCGGCCCATTCGGATGCGGCGGGTTCCGTGACCTGCATCAACCCGCGCTCGCCGCGCGTTCCGGCAGCATCGGAACGGAAACGCGTCTCCCGCCAAACCACAGCCTTCACGAGGTTCGGGCTGATCCCGTTTTTCCCCGCAGCCGCACCGATCAGGGAGTCGTATTTCGCAAACCGTTTTTGGAACACGAACTCCTGCAGCGCCTCGAAGCGCTCCACATCTCGCAAGGCAATATAACCAATGCCCGCCGCGGCGACCAAAACCGCCACAGACACCCACAGCGCGCGCACAGGGAGAAAATCCACATCCCTCCGATACACTCGATTCCGCCTTTCGCCAAGGCACCGGATCGTTCAGGATACCCGACGATGCTCAATTACATCTGGCTCGGACTCGCGGTGCTCGCCGTTCTGCTCGGAGGTTTTTCCGGGCAACTGCAGGCCGTAACCAATGCCGCATTCGAAGCCTGCAAAACCGCGGTGATGACCCTGGCTCTGCCATTGGCCGGTGTGATGGCACTCTGGCTGGGCCTCATGAAAATCGCGGAGAAATCCGGCCTCGTTGGCCTGCTGGCCGCGGCCCTCCGTCCGATCCTGCGCTGGCTTTTCCCGGATGTCCCGACCAACCACCCGGCGATGGGTTCCATGGTGATGAACATGGCGGCGAACATGCTCGGGCTCAACAACGCCGCGACCCCGCTCGGGCTGCGCGCGATGCAGGACCTTGAAAAACTCAACCCCCGGCCCGGCACCGCAACGAATGCGATGTGCACATTCCTCGCCATCAATACCAGTTCGATCCAACTCATCCCAGCCACCACCGTCGCGATCCTCGCCGCCGCCGGTTCGAAAAATCCGACCATCATCATCGGCACTGCCTTCATCGCCACCTGTTGCTCGACCCTCGCCGGTATCCTCGCCGTCAAAGCCTTCGAGCGACTCCCGATGTATGCCCTCCCGCCCGCGCCGCCGCGCCCGGATACGGCGTCCGCCGAAACCGAAGCGCGCGCCGACGAAGAACCCGTCGGGCGCCCCGAATGGTGGGGCACCGCGATCCTCCTCGCCTTTGCGGCCTGCTTCGTTTTCTTCGGATGGAATTTCATCCAATCGCAGGACGGTCCGAGCAACCCCGTCGTCTCTGTGGTCGAAGCGATTTCCTATCTCGCCATCCCTTTCCTCATCGCATTCTTCCCGCTCTACGGCGCGCTCTGCCGAGTGAAGGTTTACGAGGAATTCGTCGAGGGCGCGAAAGAGGGGTTCCAGGTCGCCATCCGCATCATCCCCTACCTTGTCGCCATCATCGCCGCCGTGGCGATGTTCCGCGCGGCGGGCGGCATCGACATCCTCACCCGGGCCATCGGACCCGCGCTCGCGGCAGTCGGATTCCCCTCCGAACTCCTGCCACTCGCCCTCATGCGCCCGCTCAGCGGCAGCGGAGCCAATGGCATTTTCGCCGAACTCGTCCAATCCCAAGGCCCCGACAGCCTCGTCGCCCGCATGGGCGCCACCATCATGGGCAGCACCGAGACGACATTCTATGTCATCGCCGTCTATTTCGGTTCGATCGCTGTCCGCCGCACTCGCCACGCCGTCCCAGCCGGCCTCTGCGCGGACCTCGCCGGCATCACGGCATCGGTCGCCATTTGCAACCTCGTGTTCGGAAAATAACCCGCCCCGCCCGCGCGGTTGAGATTCTCCGCGCCATGCCGCATCCTGTGTGCGGATGGGAAACCCGAAGCCACGCGCCGATTTCGCGAAAATCCTACGCGACATGCCCCACAAGCCGGGCGTCTATGTCATGCGCGACCGCCTCGGCCATGTCATCTATGTGGGCAAGGCCCGCGACCTCCGCAAACGCGCCGGCAGCTACTTCATGCCCTCGCGGAAATTCTCCGCCGACCTCAAGACCCGTGCCCTCATCGACAGCGTCTGGGACCTCGAATACCACACCGTTCGCAACGAGGCCGAAGCCGTCCTCTTCGAGGGCCGCCTCATCAAGGAATTCCGGCCGAAATACAACATCAGCTTCCGCGACGATAAACGCTTCCTCCTGGTCCGGGTGGACGCCTCCGAGCCCTTCCCACGCTTCGCGCTCACCCGGCTGAGAAAGGACGACGGCGCGCGCTACTTCGGCCCGTTCGCCCACGCGGGCGCCCTGCGCTCGACGCTCGATGCGATAAAAAAACGCTTCGGCCTGCGCTCGTGCCGACCGGTCGAACCCGGCGAGGCGGACTACAAGCACTGCCTCGACCATGTCATCAAAAACTGCAGCGCCCCGTGCATCGGCAAGGTGGACCGCGCCGAATACCTCCGCCGCGTCGAAGCCGCCTGCGAATTCCTCGAGGGGCAAAGCCGCGGGATGCTCGAGCAGGTCGAGTCCGAGATGAAGGCGGCCGCCGAGCGCACCGATTTTGAAAAGGCGGCCCAACTCCGCAACCTGCTCGAGGACCTGAAAACCACCACGCGCCCGATCACCCGCTTCACCCGCAAATCGCTCCCCACGACGATCGACCCGGAATCCGACATCGCCGCCCTGTGCGATGCCCTTAAGCTCCCCGCTCCGCTGCGCACGATGGAATGCTTTGATATCTCGAACATCTCGTCCGCGCACATCGTCGCATCGATGGTCCGCTTCCGCGATGGCGTGCCGGACCGCTCGGGCTACCGCACCTACCGCATCAAGGGGTTGGAGTCGCAGGATGACTTCGCGAGCATGGCCGAGGTCGTCCGCCGCCGCTACGGACGCCTCGTGAAGGAATCCGCCACCCTGCCCGACCTCGTCATCGTGGACGGCGGCCGAGGGCAACTCTCCAGCGCATGCCGCGAACTCGTGGCGCTCGGTCTCGGGGAACTCCCCGTCATCGGCCTGGCCAAGGAATTCGAGGAAATCCACCGACCCGGCCACCCGCTCCCACTGCGGCTCCCCGCGGAGAGCGGCGCGCTGCGCCTTCTCCAGCGCATCCGCGACGAAGCCCATCGCACGGCGAACGGATACCACAGCCTTCTTCTCAAGCGCCGCGTGCGTGAGAGCCTCCTCGACGCCATCCCCGGCGTGAGCGCCACCCGCAAGCGCGCGCTCCTCGCCCGGTTCGGCTCGGTGGACCGACTCCGCGCCGCAACGCCAGAATCAATCGCGGAAATCCCGGGCATCGGAAAAGCCCTCGCCGAAAAAATTTGCGCCGCCCTGACGCCCCCCAAGTCGCCCGCCAAGGGCGTCGCGCCTACATCCTCGGAATCGTGATACCGCGCTGGCCCATGTATTTCCCCGCGCGGTCGGCGTAGCTCGTGCCGCAAACCTCGTCCGACTTGAAAAACACCACCTGCGCGAGCCCCTCGTTCGCGTAAATCTTCGCGGGCAGTGGCGTGGTGTTCGAAATCTCCAAGGTGACATGCCCCTCCCATTCGGGTTCGAACGGCGTCACATTCACGATGATCCCGCAGCGGGCATAGGTGGACTTGCCCACGCAAATCGTCAGCACATCGCGCGGGATGCGGAAATATTCCACGCTGCGCGCCAGCGCAAAAGAGTTCGGCGGCACCACGCATACATCGGTTTCGATGTCCACGAACGACCGGTCGTCAAAAGCCTTCGGGTCCACCACGCTGCCGAACACATTGGTGAAAACCTTGAACTCGTTCGACACGCGCAGATCGTAGCCGTAGCTGGAAAGCCCGTAGCTGATCACGCGCCCGCCGGATTCGAGCTGTTTGACCTGACCATCCACGAACGGATCGATCATGCCCTTTTCCAGCGCCATGCGCCGGATCCAATGGTCGGAGCAAACCGCCATCAGGTGAGTCCCGGGATTTTCAGCCCGCCGGTCAGTTTCCCCATCTCGTCCCCGGCGATCTTCTTCGCGTCTTCCAAAACCTGCCGCACCGCGCTCAGCACGAGATCCTCGAGCATCTCGACATCGGCGGGATCCACCACCTGCGGGTCGATTTTTACCGAGGTCACTTCCCCTGCGGCCGTGGCTGTGACGCGCACTTTCCCCCCGCCCGTGCTGGCCTCGATGGTGCGGGATGACAACCCCGACTGCGCCTCGGCCATGCGTTCCTGCATCCGCTGCGCCTCCTTGAGCATTTTTGCTATATTCATGCGGAGCGAGTCTGCAAGGTGCCCTTGAAGATTTCGAGGGCTTTTTCGATCAACGGATCGTTCAAAAATTCTTCCATCGGATCCTTGGCGGGCGCAGCGGGTTCTGGAGGGGGTTCGTCCCGCGGCGGCTCCGGCTCCGGCGCCGGCTCCTCCTCGACGGACAAAGACTCGTCGAATTCAAAACGCACGCGCACCGGCTTGCCCAACTCGCGCAACAACCGCGACTCGATGTCGCGGATTCCCTGCTCCATGAAAACCGAGCCCGCCTGCTCGCGGCGCGCTGCAGGGAACCGCACGGCCAGGTTGCCCTCGGACAAACCGGAGAAAACCCCGTCACGCAACCAGCCGAAGCGGATCACAGAGGAACCCGCCAAGTTGCCCGAAACCTCCGCCCAAACGGCGGCGGCGTCTTTCCCGCCACTCGGCGCCGGTGCAGGGGATGGTTCGGGGGATTTTTCCGAGACGGGCGGCGGTGTTGCGACTGGCGCTGCCGGCTCGATATTTTTTGCAGACGCCCTCGCGGGAATCGGCGCCGCAGGAACTGGCTTCGCCTCCCTCACCACTGGCACTGGCGCCACCGACCCGTCGCGCAATCCGGAAAGAGTTTCGATCACCTCGTCGAGGCTGGCTTCGTCCAGGATGTGGACCGCCTTGATGATCGCGACATCGAGTTGGAGTTTTTTGTCGGAAACCCACTTCATCGCGGACTCCGCTGCGGAGAAATGTTCGATGAGATCGAGCAGCTTGCCTTGCGGCACGGCACTTGCCGTTCCCTTGGCGCCGGCCACCAGTGCATCGCGAAGCGCACCGACCAAATCCGATGCCAGTCGCGAGAGGTCTTTCCCGGCGTCCGACTGTTCTGCAACGATATCGAGCGCGGTATTCGCATCGCGGGCGAAAACCGCCTGCGCGAGCTGTTCCACGGTTTCGCGCGGGGTGAACCCGAAAACATCCATCACATCGGCCGCCCCGATCCGCTCGCCGCAAAACGCGACCATCTGGTCGAGCATGCTCTCCGCGTCGCGCAATCCGCCGTCCGCCCCGCGCGCGAGCGCCTCGGCGGCCGACCCCTCGAGTTCCACCTTCTCCTCCGTCGCGATATGCAGGAGGTGCTTCGCAATGAGGTCTGCCGGAATCCGCCGCAGGTCGAACCTCTGGCAACGGCTCGTGATCGTCGCGGGAACCTTGTGCGCCTCGGTCGTGGCGAAAATGAATTTCACATGCGGCGGAGGCTCCTCGAGCGTTTTGAGCAGGGCATTGAACGCCCCGGCGCTGAGCATGTGCACCTCGTCGATCAGGTAAACCTTGTAGGGCCCGCGCGCCGGCGAATACGCCGCGCCTTCGCGCAGGTCGCGGATGTTTTCCACGCCGTTGTTGCTCGCGCCGTCGATTTCGATCACATCGAGGCAACGCCCCTCCGCAATCTCGAGGCACGCGCTGCACTTCCCGCAGGGCTCGGGCGAGGTGCCCTCCAGACAATTCAGCGCTTTCGCAAGGATGCGCGCGGTGGAGGTTTTTCCGATGCCGCGTGGACCCACAAAAAGATAGGCCTGAGCGATGCGGCCGGAGGAAATGGCGTTGCGGAGCGTGCGCGTGATGTGGTCCTGCCCGATCACCTCGGCGAAAGTCTGCGG